>CAIXLU010000606.1 GCA_903920315.1 uncultured Oscillochloris sp. | reverse complement strand
TGCCATGCCACTACAACGCCTCAAAAGAGAAATAATGCTTATGAGAATGCTAATTCTCACACGCATACCATAGAACCTATACGAGATCGTGTAGAATAGCTTCAACACAACTAACAGTATTTAGTTGTGTCGGTATACCTAACATATCCGCTTCAATCTTTACAAGTTCTTTCATTCTTTTGATATAGTTAGCGCGGCGCTTATGATCTCTCACTTCAACACAAATAGCATCATGTAGCCAAAGAACTATTCTAAACTGAGTTGATACCATCGCTTCTAACAGAACAGGTAACAATAAACGTAGTTCATAAGATTGATTAACTTGTGAAAGAACAGAAGATACCTGCACATCTTTACTAATCGCAATCCACCTACCAAACGCATCAAAAGAACCGCCAGATCCCTTTATACGACTAAATTGTATCTTTCTGGCGTCTAACAGGGATTTAATGGTATCATTCTGACAAAACAGATAGGGGTTTATGTTAAACGGTGCAAGTAATACAACTAAACCTTCATAATCATCATTACCTTGCATAAGATTACGTAGTGACATGCCATAGATAATGGCGTAAATCGCTTGTTTCACGATAGGTTTAAATAATACCCGCGTTTCATTGTCAATAATCCCAAAGTCATCATACATTTTAGACCAGATGTCTTGACCAGAACTAAGAAAAGTATGTAAATCAGTCAACCCAAACGTTTTAGAAGCTACTGACAACGCGCAAGATTGTAAATCTAACCAAATTAGTTCACTTGTAAGCATCTTACGAGGTTCTTTCGGTAGATTAAGAACACTTGCATTGTCGCTAAACACTCTTACACTACGCTCTGTTGCTTTAAAATATGTCTTAGGTTGGATAGTTATTGCTCTTAGTGTGTCTAACATGTGATTTTCGCCATATTTCTCTATAATATACGATTTAGCCTTGTTTATTGCATCGTTATCAAATGAAAAACCACGATCATTATTCAAATAGTTAAGGAGTTGTTGCGTTTGTTCACTTACTGGGAAAGAATACGCCTTAGACACATGTTCTTTATCTTGTAATAGCGCAGCTTTACGATAACGATTATTCACTACTTGACCTGATACTAAATTTACTAAGTTATTTCCATGTAATCTATCCACCTTTTGAGCGTCAAGAATATACTGAGGAATATCAGCATAAGTAATCTCTCTTGCCATAGCGTCAAGAATACTGTAACCAGTGTATTCAATCCTCATGATATTGACGCTAAATTCCTTGAGAAACTTCTCAGCATTAAAATGAGTAGGTTTTGCATTACATATTGACGCTAAAAGATTACGAGATACGACACACTTTTTACCGTTAGGCGGATAGAGAATATGAGCCAACAAGGGTAGATAGCCGACATGCGTATTCAACTTTGGATATTCTTGTAAGATTAGTTCTCTAAAGGATTTAGATACGACAACCGATTTTTGATTCATTATTGCCTACAATTTCTAGCTTTGCTGCTATTTTACTTTTAATATCGTTTATATGAGCGCGTGAAAGTGACACCCCTAAAGGGAATTTTAGGTATATGCCCTCAGAATGAACTTTATAACCAACATGGATAGAAATATCACCACTTTCTGTAGCAATATTGACGTTTGCAGCATACATGCGAACGATTTTAAACATAACAGTTCTCACTTTTCAACTTGTTACACCGTCGCGTGATCGTTGACAATGATACTAATACTTCTGGAGGTAGTTCATTAACCATAATGAAAAGGAATATTTCACCAAATATTTCATGTGGCTTCATTCCTTTAGCGTATAACTCTGTGATCTTGTTGTCAAATACGTCTAATTTAGGACGGGCCATAAACTGTTTTACCTTTACTAATGGCGCTTCAACGCCTATACTTACATTCTATCATACTTTACCTCGTTTGTCAAATGGGGTAAAGGTTTTCAATACCTTATACCTATAACCGTTACTAGATAAATACACGTCTTTTGATAGAAGATCTCACAGAAAACATACCGTAGAACATATATTGGCGCGGTATTACTTCGCACCGCAAAGTAATGTATAGGTTAGTGTGAGAGTTGAAGGGAAATAGAGAGGGAATATAGATCTAATGGGGAATAATACCCGCGCAATAAGAGGAATAGTAGCAGTTAGAACATATGCCATTAAAAGCGTGTTAGACGCTCTCAGAACGATGAAAACTTAATAAAGGTATCCTACCATAGCATATCCCGTTGTAGGACTTTAGAGAGCTTCCCAATTCTTACACGATCTTGTTGGCTCTATAATGCTTAGTTTCATCTAAACAATAAGCCTTTAGAACGATAATCCTTTACAGTTATTATGTTCTAAAGTACGATCTGGCTTAACATAATCTTATGTGGGTATTGTGTTGCTCTCAATTGCGACCGCCCCCGCATTATACCCCCGTCGTTACATATCAACTGCCGCCAGAGTGGCCGTCGGCGTCACCTGTGCCCCTGCGTTGCGGACGAATCCTGGCACATCGGCCTGAATCAGCAGGGTTATGCAGGCTAGCATGCCCAACGCCTCCAGAGAAAAGACGCTGGCGTAGGCCAAGGGTGCGGACGCACCCAGGAGAATGGCCGTATCGTGGATTGCCCCGCCAAGGAAAATTCCCACCCCGCGAAAGACCAACTGGGAGACCGACCAGAGCCCCAGGTAGGCTCCCGCCCGTTTATCCGAGGTCATCGCCATCATCAGCGAGATCGCGCCTGCGGTGTAAACCCCGTAGCCAAGGCCGAAACACACCAGAGCGGGGATAAGCAGCCAGCGTGTGGCGCTCATTGCGATGAAGGCGAGCATGATAAACGGCATAGCGGTGAGAACCATCCCGATCAGAGTTGTTCCGCTCTGCTCGTGGGCCATACGCTTGCGTGTGACGATCACCGTCGCAATCAGGCTGACCAGCGCGCCCACGCCCCAGTAAGCGTTAAAGCGGGTAGTCTCGCCAACCGACATGCCAAAAACATCGCCGCCAAAGGGTTCCAGCACGGCATCCTGGGCAAAGGCGCTGATGGCGCCAAGCGACATGAACAGGAAAAACATGCGCGTGCGCCGGTCTGCCCACATCTGTCCTAGCAGGGCAAGGAAGGGCATCTGATCCTGCGGGTCGTCGGTGACAATCGCCTGGCCCGGTTGCTCCTCGCCAAAAATCGAATAGAAAAAGAAAATAGCGGCAATCGCCATGCCCGCCAGCACAACTTGCCAGAAGATAATCGGATCGTACTTCGGCATCATCTTCCCGTAAACCACAGCGGAGATCGGGAAACTCACCAGGAGAAAGATCTGCACAATCGTGACCGCAACGCCACGCTTGGCGGGGGGCGCACTATCGCGCACCAGAGCCAGGTAGGTGCTGCCCGAGATCAACGAGCCGATGCCATAGATCAAAAAAGCCAGGGTAGCCAGCACCCAGCCCAAAACCGAGGTATGGTTCGCGGCCAGGATCACCGTGACCACTGGCAACATTGGGAGCGAGAGCAGCATCAGCAGACGACCCAACCAGATATAGGGTAGCCGGTGCATGCCAAAGAGCGGATGGGTGTCGGAACGATAGCCGGCCCAGATACTCAGCGGGGCCAGCAGGTAGCGCAGGGCCGAGAGCAGGGCCACCGGAGTGGCCCAGAGACCCAACTCGGTAATCAGCACCCGGTTGAGGACGCCTGAGGTGAGGATGTCAACGAACGACGATCCGATGTGAAAACTGCCGATCTTCAACGTGCGCAGGATATTCAGTCGCGGTGCTGGCTGTTGGCCCACGGGCATGTGTCCCTCAAATCACACGTCTATGATGGTTCCCATTCCCAGCTTCGCTGGGAATGGGAACCATCATAGACAAACATATACACAGTAAAGAAGGGCGGCAACCCTACACCTGATGAGTCTGGTAGCTCGCTGCCACCGCCAGATGCACCTCATTCGCTACCCGGCTGATCCGCCGCAGCAGGCGGGCGCTCGCCTCGGGACGCAGATGAGATTCCTCAGGCCGATCCATTGCGGCTTCTACCAACGAGTCGCGGAAGAAGAGTGCGGCCTCCAGGGCCGACGTGAGGGGGATGCCGACCTGCTGTGCCTGACGGGCGTAGTCAGCGCCAATCATCCGTGCCTCGGCCAGCAGACTCTCGTCATCGTGTGGGCTATTAATGTAGCGCAGCACCACGCCCATCAGTTGCTGGCCGATCCGTCGCCACGTCGCCCGGTCATCCTCGGCCAAGTGGCTCAACCAGCCCGGTCGGTTCTGGGAATCCTCCCTTTCGCCGCGAGTCATCGCCAGCGCCTTGCTGGCCCAGGTACTGCCGAGGATCGACTTATCTGGTCGTCGTGTCGCCAGAGCCTCGATATCGGCGCGAGCAAAACGCCGATGCCCGCCAGGGGTGATGTACGTCGGCACCGCGCCCGCATCTGCCCAGCGCCGCAGGGTCGTGCTATGCACGCCAAGCATACGGCTGGCCGCCGAGAGCGAGAGGTGAATGGCCGCGTCCTGATCATTCATGCGCAAATCTGGGTAAATCTTGATGGTGCTGTCTGGGATTATAGGCAGCGCCAGGGGTGCTGTCAATGTGTTTTACGGGAGAGTAGCCGCCACCTGTGCCACGGCCCGCTCGTATTGATCCGCGATGGCATCGGAACTCGTCACCTGAAGTGAGAGATCTTCGAGCAACCCGTCGGCAATATCGTAGATCAGACCGTGGACGGCGAACATCTGGCCCTGCATCCAGGCGCGCTGCACCATTGTGGTCTGACAGACGTTGACCACCTGCTCGATCACGTTGAGCGCACAGAGCGCGTGGAGCTGCGCGGCCTCGCTTGGGCATGCGTCAATGATCGCCGCATGCTTATTGCGTACATCCTGCACGTGGCGCAGCCAGTTATCCACCAGGCCGATGCTAGTGTTGCTCAGGGCGGCATGGACACCGCTACAGCCGTAGTGTCCGCAAACGATGATATGCCGCACCTTGAGAACGACCACCGCGTAGTGCAGCACCGACAGACAGTTCAGGTCGGAGTGAACCACGACGTTGGCCACATTCCGGTGGACAAACATATCTCCGGGTAACAGGCCGACAAGTTGACTAGAGGGGACACGGCTGTCGGAGCAGCCGATCCAGAGGTAGGCGGGGCGCTGGCGGTTGACGAGCCGCTGAAAGAACTCAGGGTCGTTGGCCGTCATCGCAGCGGCCCAAGCGCGATTGTTGGCCAAGAGCTGGGTCAGATCATCATCCATAAAAATTGACCTAGTACAGCGATGGGGTTTGCCAGATTCGCTGGCAAACCCCATTGGCAGGAGGCAGGAGACAGGAGGCGGGAGGCGAGAGGTTAGGAGGCGGGAGGCAGGCCACCGGCCACCGGCCACCGGCCTCCTGTCCTACCCTACGACTCGGTGGAACCCCAGTTCTCGGGGGTGCGCCAGAGGCTAGAGAGAATCAGGTCGCGGACGTTGACCAACTCCTTGGGGAGGCGGTCGTAGAGCTTAATGAACAGCTCCTCGTGCAGCAAAACCTCCTGCTGCCACGCCTTCACGTCAATGCTCATGATCTTGTTGAACTGCTCCTTCGAGAAGTTCATCCCGCTCCAGTCAAGGTGCTCGTAGTTGGGGATCCACCCAATCGGGCTCTCGACGCTGAACGCCTCGCCGTGCGAGCGCTGCACGATCCACTTGAGGACGCGCATGTTCTCGCCGAAGCCGGGCCACGCAAACTTGCCGTTCTCATCCTTGCGGAACCAGTTCACGCCGAAGATTCTCGGCGGGTTGTAGATCGAGCGGCCAAACTGCAGCCAGTGGTTGAAGTAGTCGGCCATGTGATAGCCGGCGAAGGGCAGCATGGCGAAGGGATCGCGGCGTACCACGCCCTGCTGGCCAAAGGCGGCAGCGGTGGTCTCGGAACCCATGGTGGCGGCGAGGTAGACGCCGTAGGTCCAGTTGAATGCCTGGTAGACCAGAGGCACGGTGCTGCTGCGCCGACCGCCGAAGATGAAGGCGTTGATTGGCACACCACGCGCATCGTCCCAGGCCGGGTCGAGTACCGGGTTATTGCGCGACGGGGCGGTGAAGCGCGAGTTGGCGTGAGCCGACGGATTCGCACTCTCGGGTGTCCAGTCCTGGCCCTTCCAATCAATCAGGTGCGCAGGCTTCTCTTTGGTCATGCCCTCCCACCAGACATCGCCGTCGTCCGTCAGGGCCACGTTGGTGAAGATCGTATCCTTGGCGCAGCTATCCATCGCGCTCGCGTTGGTCTCGTACGAGGTACCAGGAGCGACGCCGAAGTAGCCAGCCTCAGGGTTGATCGCGTAGATCTTGCCGTCTGGGCCGGGCTTGATCCAGGCGATGTCGTCGCCAATCGTGGTAACTTCCCAGCCCTCTTCCTGGAAGCTCTTGGGCGGGGCAAGCATGGCGAAGTTCGTCTTACCACAGGCCGAGGGGAAGGCTGCGGCCACGTAGGTTTTCCGTCCGCTTGGCTCCTTCACACCTAGGATGAGCATATGCTCAGCCAGCCAACCCTCCTGGCGGGCCATCACTGAGGCGATGCGCAGGGCAAAGCACTTCTTGCCGAGCAGAGCGTTGCCGCCGTAGCCCGATCCATACGACCAGATTGCGCGCTCCTCGGGGAAGTGAACGATGTACTTGGTGGTTGGGTTGCAGGGCCAAGAGACATCCTTCTGTCCGGGGGCCAGAGGTGCGCCGACCGTGTGCATGCAGGGGATGAACTCGCCGTCTGCACCGAGGACATCATAGACCGCACGGCCCATGCGGGTCATCAGCTTCATGTTGACGACCACGTAGGGCGAGTCGGTGAGTTGCACGCCGATATGGGCGATGGGCGAGCCGAGCGGCCCCATGCTGAAAGGGATGACGTACATCGTACGACCCTGCATGCTGCCGGTGAAGAGCGGAGTCAGGGTCTCCTTCATCTCCTTGGGGGCCATCCAGTTGTTGGTGGGGCCGGCATCAACCTTCGCAACACTACAGATGTAGGTGCGATCCTCGACTCGGGCGACATCACTTGGATCGGATCGGGCAAGAAAGCTGTTGGGGCGCTTCTCGGGGTTCAGACGGATAAAGGTGCCACTCTCAACCATCTGCTCGCAGAGAGTGCTGTACTCCTCATCCGACCCATCGCAGAAGTGGACTGAATCGGGTGTGCAGAGGGCTGCCATGTCCTTGATCCACTCCTCAAGGCGAGGGTGTTTCAGATAGGCTGGGAACTGGAACTCCATGTGTGCTTCTCCCATTACTTTGTGAAAACAATACGCTTATGCCGCCTCTGATATGCGCTTCATCATACCATAAACCCGGCTTATGGCTTTGATCTCGATTGGATGTGGGAGCATCGCAGTTGTGAAAGATTTCGCAACTACGGATCGCCAAGTGAGGTATGGTATACTGCCGGAGCCGTCTGTCGGCTCAAACGTCGAAGGAGAGATTTCTGTGGAACTAGCCCTCTATACTGCGTTGCTCATCATCTGCATGGTGCTGATCACCCTAGTGGTCATTCAGGCACGCACGGCAGGTATGACCAATAGTGACTCAAGCTCGATCTACCGTACGCGCCGTGGTCTGGAAAAGACTCTGCATCAGGCAACGATTGTGTTGGCGGCGGTTTTTCTCCTGCTGTCGCTGATCACGAGCCTGCCGATCTTCGGCTCGGCCGGATAGATTGTGGATTTTAGATTTTAGATTTTGGATTGAACACACGCACAATCCAAAATCCAAAATCTAAAATCTAAAATCTAAAATCCCCATGACTCGACGAATCCGTTGGCAGATCGTCATCGCTGCCCTAAGTATCCTGCTTGTCTCGGGGTTGCTTGGCCGTCTGGCCTTGCGCAACGCGTCGATGGCAAACCCACTGACCGGTGGCAGTTATCACGAGGCGGTACTTGGTACCCCGATACAGCCGATCCCGCTGCTGAACTCTCCCCTCACCGACCCGGTTGGGCGCGATCTTGATGCCCTGCTTTTCGATGGCCTGATGCGTATCGGTGCCGATGGCCTGCCCGAGCCAGGGTTGGCTGATTCGTACGACGTTGATGCCAGCGGCTTAGTCTACACCTTCCATCTGCGCCGTGGCGTCACGTGGCACGATGAGGTTCCCCTTACCTCCGAGGATGTCGTTTTCACCCTGCGGGCGCTCCAAGTTGTTGCCCAGCCAGGTGACCCGACCTTGGCAAAAATCTGGCAAGGCGTTCTGGTTGATCGTGTTGATGACTACACCGTGCGCTGTACACTCTCTGCGCCCCTGGCATCCTTCCTCAGCGCCGCCCGCGTGCCGATCTTGCCGTCTCACCTGCTTGCGGGCAAGTCTCCCGAACGCTGGGCCGAGACCGGCTACGGTCGCACGCTGGTGGGTACTGGCCCCTTCGCTCTGACGGAGTTGCGCGATGACGGGGCCACGCTTACGGCCAACCCGCACTACTTCGGCGGGCGACCCTACCTCGACACGGTGAACCTGCGTTTTATTACCACGCCCGACGCCGCACTGGCGGCATTTGTCCGTGGCGATGTCACCGCTTATGGCGAGCGTGCGGGTACCTCTCAGGGACTGGCAACCCTCACCCTGCCCAGGACAATGATCCGCAGCCAAGTACCGCTTGATGAATATGCGGTTCTCAGCTTTAACCTGCGCCGCGCCCCCCTCGACAACGTGCCGCTGCGACAGGCCCTCGCCCACGGTCTGAGCAAAGATGCCGTGATTGAGCGCGCCCTCGGCGGGCTGGCCATGCCGCTCAACACGCCGATCCTCTCGGGATCGTGGGCATCTAGCCCCGAAGCACACTGGTACAACGACGACCCGGCTGCCGCCATGCGGCTGTTGGGTGAGCTTGGCTACGATCCGGGGATTGACGGGGTGCGTCAGCGCGATGGGCAACGACTCAGCCTGGATCTCATAGTAGACAGCGAACCGCGCCGTCGCGCCGCCGCCACCGAGATTGTCCGCCAGTGGGGGGATCTCGGTATCGAGGTGAAGGTGGAGGAGCTGAGTCAGGCGGAGATACTTCAACGCCTACACGACCACAGCTTCATGATGGCCCTCCATAGCTGGGCGCATGTCGGCCCCGACCCCGATCCCTACGCGCTTTGGCACTCGTCGCAGGCACTAAACTATGCCGGCCTCGCCGATCCCGAGATTGATAACCTGCTCGAAAACGCCCGCGTCGAGAGCCAAGTGGACTCGCGCAGCGCAGATTATGATGCCTTCCAAAAGCGCTGGATTGACCTTGTGCCAAGCATCACTCTTTACCAACCGCTCTACCTCTTCGTCGCCAACCAGAGCCTAGGCGGAGTCGGCTTGTCCGACCCAAACACTGCCGCGAGCCAGCAAATCTTCGGCCCCGACGACCGCTACCGGACGATCACTCGCTGGTTCATCAACAGCTACCGCGAGATCCAGGGCAATATCTCGCGCTGAGGTGAAAATAGCCGATAACCGATAGACGATAGCCGATAGTCGCGACGACGACCTGAAACCTGAAATCTCGCACCAGAAACCTTGTCTGAGGGAAAAGATCTGTGATGCGGCAGCATGTATTCTCGGAAAAAACAGAGCGAGAGAGCCTGCCCGTGAACACAATCCTTCACGGCAATTGCATTGATGTTCTTAAAACGCTGCCTGAAAAGTCCGTAGACCTTATCTTTGCCGATCCTCCCTATAACCTACAACTACAACATGAACTCCTGCGCCCTAACCAAACCATCGTTGATGGCGTTGATGATGCCTGGGATCAGTTTGTAGATTTTGTGGAGTATGACCAGTTTACAAAAGAGTGGCTTTCTGGGTGCCAGCGTGTATTAAAGGATGACGGGACGATCTGGGTGATTGGCTCGTATCACAATATCTTTCGGGTTGGAAAAATCATGATGGATTTGGGGTACTGGATACTCAATGATGTTGTGTGGCACAAAACCAACCCCATGCCCAATTTCCGAGGGACTCGTTTTCAGAACGCCACGGAGACATTGATCTGGGCCAAGAAGTCAACTGAGCAGAAAAAATACACGTTTAACTATCAGGCAATGAAGAACTTCAATGACGAAAAACAGATGCAAAATGTCTGGCATATTCCTCTTTGTACGGGTCGTGAGCGGATCAAGGTGAATGGAAAAAAGGCCCATTCCACACAGAAGCCCGAGGCATTGCTCTATCGGGTTATTTTGTCGTCCAGTAACCCTGGAGCTACTCTCCTTGATCCGTTTTTTGGTTCTGGAACGACCGGCGCGGTAGCAAAGAGATTACAACGCAATTATATTGGGATTGAGCTATCTGCGGAATACATTGACATTGCCCGAGAACGGATTGCCGCTATCGTTCCAACAGGTTTGAGTGAAACCGAACTGGTCACGAAGTCTAAACGCGATGCACCGCGTGTCAGTTTTGGTCAGCTTATCGAGTCACACTACATCGCTGTTGGTCAGAATCTCTACTCAAAAGATCGAAAAGTAACAGCGATTGTCAAGGCGGATGCGCAGCTATTATGGCAAGATAAGAGTGGTTCAATCCACCGTATCGCGGCCTTAATACATAACAAGACGGCTTTTAATGGGTGGGAGTACTGGTATTGCGAAGACTCACCGGGACATCTTGTCAGTATTGACGATCTTCGAGAAAAATATCGTCGTGAGAACAAGATGGGGTGAAGGCAGTACCTCTCTCCTCACCGCAGATCGCGCAGATCGAAGACGGGGCCGTCCTTGCAGCGGGTGCGTAGCCCTTCACGGGTATCAATCAGGCACGACTGGCAGGTGCCAACGCCGCAGGGCGTGGGGCCAGCGATGGCGGCCTGGGCGAAGCCACGGCCCCAGCGTATGCGTCCGGCCCGCACTGCGTCGGCGGCAGGGGTGACAAGGTCGGTGGTGAGGGCGAAGCAGATCTGGTCGGCCCATGCGATGGGCGAGGCGAAGATCGTGGCTCCGGGGGCAGGTGCGCCGAGCAGTCCGATCAGGGCAGCGGGGCCATCGGCATTACTCTGGTATTCCAGATCAGGCGGCAGCAGGAAGGGCGGTGGCAGATGATCTGGGCTATCTGCGGCAGCCAGAAGCAGCCCGGCCACGCCGTTGGCTACCGCCACACGGGCCAGGAAGATCAGAGCGGGCAGAGCTGATCCCGCCCCCGCCAGCAGCAGATTGCGCGTGCGCCCATCCAGCATGAAGGGCGTCCCCAGCGGGCCGAAGAGATCGAGCCGGGCTCCGACCGGCTGATCCGCCAGCCATGCCAGCCCGCGCTCGGTGGGATCGATCAGCAATTCAATCGTGCCGTCGGCGGGGTCGGCCCCTGCCAGAAAGATTGCCCGGCGCAGCAGCGGATCGGCGCTACCGGGTGGGGCACAGTGGGCCAGCACGTAGTGGCCGGGCCGCGCAGCGCGGGCCAACTCGGGGGCGCGCACGCTGAGTTGGCACAGAACGCCACGTTCGTACCGCTCGGTGATGATGGGGTCGTGGTATGGCATCTAGTGGACACGCTCCCTCATGAGGGAAGCGGATTTTCTTAATTGTCCCATTGCGGGTGATCTGTCACGCAGAGCGAAGCGAAGCGTCCCGGCAGGCGATACGGATGCCGGGACGCTTCGCTTCGCTCTGCGTGACGCAACGCTGGGTTACTTAAAAATCCCCGCTTCCCTTGTAGCTATCCCATTCCGGTTATTACGGAGGAGTCACATCTTCAGCTCCCGCCGCGCTGAAGTCACGCATCACCTGTGGCGCGGCGGTGTCAAAGCCGACCACGTCGAGCATACCGCCATCGTGCGGATCGGCGATGCTAAAGTCGTTGGCGACCATGCCAACAACAATCAGCTTGGCCGGGATGCCCATCTGCGTGCGATAGCGCCGCAGGGCCTCTGCCGGGTGGACGCTGCCGAACCAGGTTTCGCTATCGGTATAGATCGAAAAAGTGTCCACCGCCACCTTCTGCTTGGCCGCCCACAGCATCGGCAGCGCACAATCGGTGCCGCCGAAGGGCAGGCCGTTGGTGATCTTCAGCACGTCGTCGAGCCGCTGCCGGGGCGTGATCTTCAGCGGCACCAGCTTGTGGCTGAAGGCCATGGTGTGGACAGATGGCTCCGTTCGCGCTGTGATCAGGCTCATCGCCGCCGCTCCTACCCGTGGGGTTAGCCCTGGCACCCCGGCAATCGTGCCGCCCCCCATCGAGCCTGACACATCGAGGGCCAGCAGGTGACACTTGCCGGCTGGCTCGACCGCGCCGAAAGCCAACTCAAAGGCACCGTTCAGCGCGTCAATAATCGCGGGCACCGGCGTCCAGGTGTTCGTGCCGCGCTGGCCATGTCCGGCGGCGTAGGTCAGCGTGGCCGCCAGCACCTTGATCGGGTGCAGCCGGGCGCGCCGGATGGCCGCGCCATCGCGCAGCCGCGCCGTCACCGTCGCGGTTGCCGAGCTGAGCGGGGAGAGCAGGCCGACCCGAGTCATGGTGGACAGATTGCGCACCATGGCCTCCATGGGCATGCGCTCCAGCAAGGCCGCCCAGATCCCAGGGTTAGTTAGGTACTGAGTCGGCACCGCCTCACGCGGCAGGTCGTAGGCAGCGATCAGCCGCGCCGCCTCGGTGGCGGTCTCCATACGCTGGAGTTGCTCGACGGCCCAGAGCTGGCGCAGCACCGGGTCGGGGTGCGGCTCGGGGCCGACGCCGGGCCAGCCGCGCACGATCCAGCCCAGGACAGCATTGCGCTGGGCGTCGGCGGTCTGCGGATGGGCCAAGCGCAGCAGGTCGCGCAGAGTCCAGCCGTCGCGCTGGCGGTACTTGATCGACTGGAGCACCAGCCGCTCGGCGGGCTGGTCGAGGAACCAGGCCCCGACGGCGCGGCGCAGGCCACGGCCCCAGCCGCGCAGGGACTGGACGTAGCCAGCAAAGTGCAGCAGGTGGGTGCCGGTGCGCGCCACCTGGGGCAGGGCCGTCAGGGCGGCGCGGCGGGTCTCGCCGGCCTCGACGGTGGCGGCCATGGCTAGGGCGAAGAGGGCGGGGTCGTTCTTCGGTGCCCGACCCGCCACGCTGATCGCTACGATCTCCGCCACCGTGCGGGCGCCATCCTCGGCGAGGCAGCGGGCGACGGCGTGAGCATTCTCCAGGGTCAGGGCGCGCTCGGTGGCGTAATAGCTGCCGAGTTCGCTGCCAAGTACCAGAAAGCGACCCAGGCGCACCCAGTCGTCCACCGGATAGCTATAGCCACCGGCGCTGTTCCGCACCTGGTCCGGCAACGGCGCGGACTGCGGCGTAGTGGCGGTGGTCTTGCGGAGGTACGTCATGGGCGCGATCCCTTCGTGATTGCAGATTGCAGATTGCAGATCTGGCAGCGCCGCAATCTGCAATCCGCAATCTGCAATCTACAATGATATGGGCGCCGGGGCGGGACTCGAACCCGCGACATCCCCGTTATGAGCGGTAACCATCCCCCATCGGCCCGGAACCGGGCAAGGTGCGGAAGATGACGTTAAGGTGCTCTACCACTGAGCTACCCGGCGCATAGCCGTCGGACAAGGGAGGTGTGAGAGGGGCTCTGTTCATGGTGAAATACCCACGGCTAAAGCTCGTGGGCTTCCTGCTTCATCAACCCGCGCCAACCACGACTGTTGGGCTTACCGAGTCTCCACAGGCGTTTTGTGTCTCGGCGTGTCCCGCCGCGACATGTCTCCCCGCAGAGCACGTGTGACCAGCTTGGTTTTCGCAAGGACACACATGCCTCCATCTATAACAATAGTGTATCAGATTATTCGTTCTGTTGCAAGCGGTTTGTCGCACGAGAAAGCCCTATGGCGAAGCTACAGCGAAAGCCGCTCACGCGGGTGAAGCCCGTAAAACCCAGGGCTGAAGCTCCTGGGTTTTACGGGCTATTTCTATAAAAATAGCCGACAGCCGATAGCCGGCTAAAGCCTTGATTCCTCTTTGCTCAGCCACTTAGAATCGAATCATGACCTTGATCGCCTCACGGTCGTTCATCGCACGGTAACCGTCGGGCACGCCGTCGAGGGTGATGGTTCGGTCGAACACCCGCCCCGGTTCGATCCGACCCTCGATCACGTCGGGCAGCAGTTCCTCAATGTAGGCCCGCACCGGAGCTGGACCTCCGGCGATGGTGATGTTGCGGAAGAAGGTTGACATCGCCGCTGGCATCGTCGCATCCTGGGGTACACCGACGCGGCCAACGGCACCGCCCGCACGGGCGATGCTCAGGGCAGTGCGCGTCGCCTCGCCGTGGCCGACGCACTCTAGGACGGAGTGCGCGCCGAGGCCGCCGGTAAGCGCACGCACCCGCTCAATCGCTGCCTCGCCCCGCTCGCTGACGATATCGGTTGCGCCGAAGTCGCGCCCCAGGGCGATCCGGTCGGGGTGGCGACCTAGCAGGATGATCTGCTCAGCGCCGAGCCGACGGGCGGCGATTACCCCGCACAGGCCGACCGCGCCATCGCCGACCACAGCCACTGTTTTGCCAGGAGCAACCTTGGCTGCGAGGGCCGCGTGGTGGCCGGTGCCCATCACGTCGGAGAGCGTGAGCAGCGACGGCATCAGGGCGTGGTCGGGACCGACCGGGAGCACGACCAGGGTTCCGTCGGCTTGGGGGACGCGCACGGCCTCGCCCTGGCCCCCGTCAAGCTCCGTGCCGCCCCAGAAACCGCCGTGGAGGCACGAGGTATGTAGCCCTCCCTGGCAAAAAATACAGGTGCCGTCGGACCAGGCAAACGGGGCGACGACCAGATCGCCCGGCTTGACCCGCCGAACCTCGGTGCCAACCGCCTCAACAATGCCGATGAACTCGTGGCCCATGCGGTTGCCGATTTCGCTGGGCTTCATCTGCTGGTACGGCCAGAGGTCGCTGCCGCAGATGCAGGCGCGGGTGATGGTGACAAGGGCGTCGGTTGGCTTGATGATGTGGGCATCGGGGACGTGTTCAATCCGAACGTCGCCGGATCCGTACATAACAGTCGCACGCATAGTGAAATTCCTTATGTAGGCAGCGTGAGGGGCTGGATTTTCTGGCGAGGTATCTCGACCTGCTGGCAAAAAATCCAGATTGTGTGTATCGCCTTGAACGATGATTCCCTATCCAGAAGCCATTATACAAGCCTTATGGGTATCAACACGTTTGCGAAGCCACCTATACGGCACGGGTTTGATCTTCAGCGTGAAGCGCAAACCGGGGTATCATGGGATCGTCTGGGTGCGCAGCCAGCCACCACCTGGCCTGTTGATCATCGTGTGCTGCGAGAGAAGGAGCGATGAAGACTACCAATACCCTCAAAGCACGCTGTGCGCAGGTCGTGGAATCCGTGTCGGTCGCCAAGGGGCGCGTGCGGCTCATCCCATTCGACCAAAATGCGTGGTTCCAGTGCGTCTATTCCTCCATCCAACGAACCTTACCTCAAGGCGCACCCCAGATCGTCCGTGACCACCTCCCGCATGATCTCTTTGATGCGGTGGATGCCCTCAGAGACCAGCCGCCAACTGCGGATGCCTTCGAGCCGTGGATCGCAGGCACGATCCAGACGCTCGCGACGACCTACACGCTCAGTATTGGCCAGTCGCAGCGGCTGATCAACACCCTGCTGATGTATTACTACTGCTACTATCACGCGGAACGAGACTGTGCGTGGAATGAGGCGCACCTGTTCATCAGCCCGCACAGCCCTTTGTTTCACGTCCCCCTCAATCACCATGTTTTGATTGGACTCAAGGTGACCTATGACTGTCCCGACCTGCACATCAATCGTGAGCGGACATCTGCCACGGTGCGCGTTGGTGACGCCTTGGTATCGTGGTCGCGCTTGGACGATCTGCCCACGTATGTTAGAATCCAGCGCTTTGTACACGACATAAAGGATAATCATCTCCAGACATTTGAGACGATGCTCGACTTTGCCATGTCCGAGCTTGCAGACACGCCCTGAATAAGATAGTGCGGGATTCCCCGCACAAGGAGGAGTGATGAACGATTTCAACCAGAAGATCATTGCAGAATTTCGCGCCAATGGCGGCATAGTGGGAGGCCCATTCGCGGGCAGCACCATCCTGCTGCTCACGACGACGGGTGCCAAAAGCGGCCAGCCGCGCATCAACCCACTTGTCTATACCACCGATGGCGACAAACTGGTGATTGTCGCATCGAAGGCTGGCGCGCCCACCAACCCCGACTGGTTCTACAATCTGGTCGCCAACCCGGTCGTGACCGTCGAACGCGGCACTGAGCAGTTTCAGGCGCGTGCAACCGTCCCTGAGGCAGCCGAGCGGGAACGCCTGTTCAACCAGGCAGCGGCGCACATGCCGGGGTTCGCCGATTATCAGCGCAACACCACCCGCACCATCCCGGTAGTTGTGCTGGAGCGGATTCCGTAAGCGGTACCTCACGTGCCCAGCCCACAGGTGACTTTTGCTCTATGACATGGCTCGTGGGTGCTTTACAGTTTGGTCTACAGCCCGACAGCCCGACACACTGCGCGATGTGGAGGTGTGGGGCTGTCGGGCTGTGGAAGGCATCTCGCCTCAATCTGAAACCTTGTCTCACACTATCAGATGCCACATCGCGTAGATTGTATAACCTGCCCCGGCCAGCATTAGTGTGGCCAGATAGAGCATCACCCGGCGCGGGTCGCCCAGCAGGCAGTCGGATTTACTCAGCCCGGCCTGCCAGGCGCACCAGTACTTGCGCAAGGCCAACCCGGCAAAGAAGGTGATGGCCAGGGCGGGCGAGAACACCCAGGCGATCAGGCAGATGGTGGTGTAGATGCAGTAGGGCAGTGGATCCTTCACGCGGGCGGGCGGTGGCAGCGGATTGGCTGATCGCGAGGACTGGGCCTCGCGGGCGGCGCGGGCCGCCTCGGACGGATCATAGTTGGTCATGGCGATACTCCTTAATACATGATCTCCCTGGTTAAAATTGCCAGCTTCGCTGGCAATTTTAACCAGGGAGATCATCAACATACCGCTCACTGAGCTTCTGGCGACTGATCATTGGCCACGCCTGCGCGGCGCAGAATGGCGCGCACTGATGCGTGCCATTCGCGCCCTGCGTGCCCACATGCACGCAGCACTGAGTCAGGCGCTCTTCCGTCATCGTGTTGATGTCCATAAATGGCTTGACCGTGATTCGCTTCACGCGCTTGGCCAACAGCTCGCGCAGTTGGTCATTCCGCCCGATCATCGCGTCACCGGCCAGACGTAGCAGGGTACTCATGCCGATGTCGCAGGTCTCGCAGACGTTGCGAAACAGCTCGCCGATCTGCGGGTGGCTCAGGGAACTTTGCTCGCTGAACAGGCCCAGCAGCGACTCCTTCACCAGTTCGCGCAGGTGCGCCGACAGCTCCGGATCCACAATCCGGTTGCTTATCAGGCCCAGGTTGGCCTTCAGGTTCTCGTGCCCAATGATCGCCGCCAATGATCGCCATTCGCCCTTATCGGTGAGCAGCATGTAGCCCACCGAGCAGCAGTGCGGGTGCGAACATGGCAGAGCGATCATATCACGCCAACTCACCAGGCCATCGGTCTGCGGGCCGAAGCGAGCCAGGGTGCCGGTGTGCGTCAGCCGCTCGCTCGGGTTGATGGGCGTGGCCCGACCGCTGCCAAACTGCGGCTGGATGCTCACCCCGCCCACAAACGGCGTGGCCAGGGCGTGTCCGATCACCGCACCAATCTCATCATCGTTCACCCCCAAGGTCGCGGTCATGGTCAGGGTGATGAAGACGCCCGCCGCGCTCAGGCGCTGGATCGCCTGTGCCTTGATCGTGCGCAGATCGGCCCCACGGTGGTAGCGGTGAGTTTCCAGCTTAAAACCGTCGAACTGGAGGTAGACCTCGATCCGCTTGCGGTGCTGCTTGATGTAGGCCAGCAGCGCGTCATTCTGGGCGATCTCAATGCCGTTGGTGTTGATCAGGATGCGGACAATCGGGCGCTCGATGAGCGCGTCGAGCAGCGGAATAAGCTGCGGGTGGATAGTCGGCTCGCCGCCCGAGAGCATCAGCACATCAATACGCCCGCCCTCGCGCCCGATGCGTGTGTCCACATTCTCCAGAATCGTCGTGACCGGCACCGTGCCGCGCAGTTCGGGCGAACTGGAGGCAAAGCAGTTCGGGCAGCACAAGTTGCAGCCCTGCTCAATATCCTCAAGCAGCGTACAGGTGTGCTGAGTGTGCATCTCGTCCAGGCCGCGCAGGTAAGCCAGGGGTAGCGGATCGAAGTTGCCGAACTGGTCAGGCGTATGGCTGCGGGTAGGGGCCGTCCACTGCTCCAGGTAGGCCAGAATCTCGACCGACTCATCGTAGAGCGTCCGCACCAAGCCGTGGTCGGGACACCCGCGCACCAGCCAGACTCGCCCCGCTTCATCGGCGCTGAGGTACCCGCCCAGGCGGCGCACCTTGCCAAGGGGACGCTCAGGGTTCTCGTGGTAGCAGTGCGGGCAGAAGGCGCTCACGTAGCGGTGGATTCTGTCGCCGCGCAGGGGCATACCGGGCATAGAAGGCTACTCCTTGGAAACAAACTCCGTGGACGTGATACCTTGGCTCTACAATTGAGTCGTGCTTATACACGTACCAAGGATAATTGCCAGCACCGCCAGCGCGATTACCACCGTAATGGCGATCACTATCAGCACCCCACGCCCCGTATTGACAACGTTCGGATTGTCGTCTTGGTACCGGTCACGCGGATGCCCCACCCGTCCATCGTTACGATTCGCATCCCTGAGGGTTATACCGACCCAGACGATCAGGCCGATGATCACGAGTGGCAGAGCGAGCATGAAGATCATAAATACGACGAGCATACAGCACCTCATTTCTCGACTACGACGAGCGACATCTGGCGGATGGCCTGAGGCGAGATGGTATGATGCTGACGGCGATTCGGCCATTGATAGACGGGCGTATCCATGACCGACACACCGACCATACCCCCACCGCTGTGGGCCAGAATTATCGGCGCGATCTTCATCGGTACGATCTCCGCAGCACTTTCGTATTGGAAGCACCTGTCAATTGATACGACCCTCACTGACATCCCCTGGGC
>CAIXLU010000605.1 GCA_903920315.1 uncultured Oscillochloris sp. | reverse complement strand
GGGCGGCTCGCGAGCCGCCCCTACGCCGACAATTCTGGAGAAACTTATGTATTCACCGACTCTGGAAGAGATGCGTTCCCTGCGCGAGCAGGGTAACCTCTGTCCGATCTACCGCGAGATCCTGGCCGACCTGGAGACGCCGGTGTCGGCCTACCTCAAACTGGCCCAGGCTGGGCCGTCGTTCCTGCTGGAGAGCGTGACCGGCGGGCAGAATGTGGGCCGCTACTCGTTCATCGGCAGCGACCCCTACCAGATTCTGCGCATGCACGATGGCGTGGCTCAGGCCACTCAGGGCGGCTATAAGCAGACTTTGCCCTACGACGATCCGCTGCTGGTACTCGATAGCTACCTCAATGCCTACCGCCCGGTGCGCCTGCCGAATCTGCCGATTTTTGTCGGTGGTGCGGTGGGCTACCTGAGCTACGAGTCGGCGCGCTACTTTGAGCGCCTGCCGGTGCCTGCCGAGCGCGCCTACGATATGCCCGATAGCTGGTGGATGTTTGTGGACACCATTTTGGTGTTCGATCATGTGAAGCACAAGATCTTGGTGATCTCGCACGCCCACCTCGACGCCGAGGATCTGGCGGCGGAATACCAGCGTGCGGTAACGAAAATCGAGACGGTGATCGCCCGGCTCCAGCGGCCTTTGCCCCAGTCGAGTCCGACGGTGGCCCGCAATTACGAGCCGCATAGCGTGACCCCGCCGCGCACTCCTGTGCCGGTGGTCTCAAACCGCACCCGCGAGGAGTTTGAGCAGGCTGTCCTGGTGGCCAAAGAGTACGTGATGGCGGGCGACATTTTTCAGGTGCAGGTCTCGCAGCGCTTCAGCAGGCCCACCAGCGCCGACAGCTTCACGATCTACCGCGCCCTGCGCACGATCAACCCGTCGCCCTACATGTTCTACATTCGCACCGGCGAGGGCGATCTGGTGGGTGCTTCGCCCGAGATGCTGGTGCAGGTGCAGGACGGCAACGTCGAGACACGTCCCATTGCCGGGACGCGCTGGCGCGGCAAGGACACCGCCGAAGACGAGCGTCTGGCTGCCGAGCTGCTGGCCGATGAGAAGGAGCGCGCCGAACATCTGATGCTGGTGGATCTGGGGCGCAACGATATCGGGCGGATTAGTGAACCGGGCACGGTGCAGGTGCCCACATTCATGGTGATCGAAAAGTATAGCCACGTTCAGCACATTGTCTCGGCTGTAACCGGGCGGCTGCGGGCCGACCTCACGCCACTGGACGCCCTGCGGGCCTGTTTTCCGGCGGGCACGGTGACGGGCGCACCGAAGATTCGGGCGATGGAGATTATCGCCGAGCTAGAGGGTCAGCAGCGCGGGATCTACGCCGGGGCCGTAGGGCACGTGGGATTCAACGGTGATCTGGACACCTGCATTGCCCTGCGCACACTCATCGTCAAGGACGGGATAGCCTACGCCCAGGCCGCCGCCGGGGTGGTGGCCGACAGCACCCCCGAGTACGAGTACGCCGAGAGCGGCAACAAAGCCGCCGCATCGCTGCGGGCCATAGATGCGGCGGACGATCTGTAGGGAAAAAGCATTTCGGTGGTGTCGCGTAGCGACACCACCGAAATGCTTTTTCCCTACGCGGGTATGCGTCCCAGCCACGGCAGTAGCGCGTCGCAGAAGAGATCAGGGGTCTCGTCGAAGGGACAGTGGCCAGTACCCGGCAGGATGGCCAGTTCCGCATGCGGGATCACCCGCCGCTTGATCACCTCGGCGTCCGATGGCGGGATAGAGCGATCTTCCGCGCCCCAGATGAGCAGCGATGGTGCGGTAATCTCACCTGCCTGGGCGTCAATGACCAACCCCCGGAAATTGCGGCTGACTGCCAGGTACGAGTATGGCCCGTATGTGCGCAGCGGGGCGATAAAGGACTCAACCAGATCGTTGGTGACTTGCTCCTTACGGTGGTAGGCCGAGAGTAGCCCCTGGCGCACGCTCCAATCAACGCTTAGCGGGTTGGTGAAGAGGCTGGCCACCGTCTCGCCAATCAGTGGCGCACCCAGCGCCGCGAGTACCATTAGGTCGAGTTGACTAGGCGGGCGCTCCGTCACCTGCATGCCCGAGCTATTGACCAGAACCAGGCCACGGGTCAGTTCAGGGTAGCGCCGTGCCACCTCAATGGCAACCACCCCGCCCATCGAGTGGCCAACCACCACCGCCGGCCCGCCAACCACTTCGCGAATAACATCGGCTACCTGCTTCGCCCATCGCTCGCGTGTGGGCGTACCCGACGGGCGGGCCGAATAGCCGAAGCCGTAGAGATCCAGCGCATAGAACGCATGCTCGCGTGCAACCGGGCGGATGATCCGCTGCCAATGGTCAATCATCGCGGCATAACCGTGGATGAAGACCACCGGCAGCCCCTGCTGCTGCTGCGAGGCCCAGTAGCGTGTCTGGCCAAAATCGCCTGCGAGATAGCCCTCGCTCACGTTGTAGCGCTGTTCAGTTGAGGGATCTGAATTTCTTGATGTCATGGGAGTAGCATACCACAAATGCACAGAGATTGCACAATTTTTGTGCAGATCCCTGCGTCACATCATCCGCTCGTGTGACGCAAAGGCGCAAAGAGCGAGAAGGTTCACGGACGGGATGATTCTCGCCAATCCCTACGGTGTCGCCGTTACCACAGCGGTCATGTTCCAGCGCAGGCGGGCATCCTCTTTCTGGAGGGCGACCACCACGGTGTAGACGATGTCGCCCTGGCGGTTGGCACCAATCGGCTTGATTTGGGTGATCTTACCCGGCAGGTTCACGTCGGATAAGGCGTCAAAGGTGACATCAACGGTCTGGCCTTCGCGCAGTTTCACCACCTCCAGTTCGGTCAGGTTCTCGGTCTCGATCCGCCAGCTTGAGAGATCGGCCAGCACCACGGCGCTGCCGGTGGGGCCGGTCAGCGCACCCACGTCAAGGTCAATCCGGGCCACCGTGCCGGTAATCGGCGCGGTGAGGGTGGCCTGATCACGATCGAGTGTGGCCTGGTCGAGCGCGACCTTGGCCGCATCAATGGAGACACGGGCCACGGTCAGGTCAACCTCGCGGGCCGGGGCGGCCACCTGGGCGCGGGATGCCTCGGCCTGGGAGATTCCGGCGGCGGCAACATCGAGTTGGGTGCTGCGGGCGGGGCCGCGCAGGCGGGAGAGGTTTGCCTGCGCGGAGGCCACACTGGCACGAGCAGCCGCTACCTTGTCGGCATCAGCCGGGGCAATGAGCTGATCAAGGCGAGCCTGGGCGTCACGGACGCGAGACTCACCAGTGGCAATGCCATCAGCCTCGGCCTGATTGGCGGCGGTCAGGGCCACCTTCGCCTGACCCATAGCCGCATTGGCGCTATCAACGGCACGCTGGGCCGCCGACTCCGCATCAATCAGAGCCTGCGGCAGATCGCCGGGCTGTTTCTCCTTATCGCGGTTATCCCAGTACGTCCGCGAGTAGTTATCCTGAGCATTGCGCAGAGCATTGGCCGCCTGATCAAGCTGGAGTTGGGCGTTG
>CAIXLU010000604.1 GCA_903920315.1 uncultured Oscillochloris sp. | reverse complement strand
GGAATGAGGCTTGTGCGGCCTCACTCCCTGATAGGTGTTCGCCTCCGTGCCGCTTGCAGCGGCGCGGGGAAACCACGTTCTTGTGCTAAACTGTGCGTGTGCGAAGGCACAATTCGGGGCAATGCACCCGTGGACCCCGTTTGCAGCACGTTTCCAACTGATCCTTGGAGGTTCTGGCGAGGAAACCTTCGCCAGGTAAAAGGGTTACGGTCGTGTCCAATGGACATGAAACCGCTGCCAAGCGTGCTTGGCAGGGCACCCGTAAACGTGCCGTACTGCTCGGATACCGACTCGTCGGTAGCGCCAGAGCAAAGCCCCCGCCTTTAGGCGGGTGGTGGTTTACTGGAAAGAGATCCTTCATTTCACTTTGCCCCTGTACAGTGGCGAAAATCCATTGACATAATCGGTTCAATTTGTTACGATCATATTGCGGTCTACCAGGGCAGAAGCCTTGGCTGACTGCTATGACGCTATACAATGGCCGACCAGCATCAAGCTTGGTCGGCCATTGGCTTTTTTGACCAACGCTGTAAGTCGGCTAAATCTTGGATATAGAGTATTCCAAAACGGTCAAGATTCTCCGGCATCTCATCAGGTATGCCGTTGATTTGGCGAATAATATCTGGAAAATCTTGTAATTGAGGGCGTGAAGGTAAGTTTAACGATTGTCCGTGACGAAATCCCCATGATAAAATGTAAGCAATAATATCAGCTACTAAAACCCCAAGGGTTAAATGTGATTTTACAAACATTGGCTCAGGAATAACCCGATTCGCTACATCTCTTCCCTCGTTTACATAGTAGACATAGAGTTGCTGTGCCAATCTTCGACATTGTGTGTCATCGCACTCATCATGCACTACTATCGAGCGACGTTCGATATCGGTAGAAGAATACTCATACAGCATGTAGAACAAGCCAGCGTAATCGGATCGTAATCGGTCTTCGATAAGCCGAGATGCGTCAGGAGCAATCACCGCAGCTAACACGCGTGCGGATCGATCTCGGCATAATTGCAGTACATCTCGGCAGAAGAAACGGCAAGATTGTGCATAAGATTCAAAATGGTGCCGACGGATCTGCTTTTGTTCGTCTTTATGATTTCGATTCCATTGATTGATTAAAAAGAAATCGTGTATCAACTCGCGCCGGTGTTCGACAGGTATCTCTTCACCAAAAGCCTGTGAAAGACGTTTTTGGGTTAGAAGGCTCGTTCCCTTGATCTCATTCTGGGGAGAGTGGGCGGCAGTGCCGAAATGATGAGAGAGAGTATCCCGGATAGCACAGACAAACGGCCAAAGCTCTTTTTGAGGAATAGCGATCCCCCCTAGAACTTCATATGCCTCACGATGACGATGATCTTGTCCACTCTCGTCCATGAAGAGAATCATACTTATTCGTGGGCCTTGTCATCAAGGAAATCGGCGTCGCTGGAACTGGCAGGGCGGGCGGAGTCACTTGGCAGGAACGAAGACTGTGGCATGGTGGAACCTCTGGAATGCGCAGGATGGGTGCGGGCGTATTATAGCGTAAGAGAGAGACGGTTCAGAAACAGCCATTACTAGATTGACAGTTGGTAGCGCGGGCTTCTAGAGCCTGTACAAACGTCGCTATGCCGTCTGTCGGTAAGGTGTAGGGAGGTGTAGGGTAGGGTGTAGGGTCATTTGGCGCGTCCTAATGCGAAAACCTACACCCTACACCTCCGACTCCTGATTTTGGCACTTATAGAAACGGGGTGATCTGTGATCTTCCGATCGGAAGATCACAGATCACCCTTTTCTGACATGCGAGGGTTTTAAGGTGTAGGAGGTGTAGGGTACCCTCATTTATTGCTTTCTAATACCGTAAAACGACCCTACACCTTGACCCTACACCTCCCTACACCTCCTACACCTTACGACGTGGGAACAGCGGAAAGTGGAATAAGCAGAACCCGTGCATCACCACGGGGATAGAGCGTCTTAATCACCGTTGTGCCGTCTGTGCCTGCCAGAATGAGACCACGCCTCACCCATTCCCGACCAAATTCTTGCACCGCAGACGAACCGACACGCTCTAGGAATTGCGGCGTACGTGTCGGAACACGCCAATAGTTATCGTCGATCCTACGACACGCGATCATGCCTCCCCCGCGATCTGCTTCTAGGTACTCCCATGTAGCGGTGGTGACGGTGTTCCCTGCCATGGCGCTATTGTTGTGTATCTCGGCTTGCGCCAGCAGCGTTACCAAACGCTCCCAGGTATCGCCCGCTGGATCGGTACGCTCGTGGCCCGTGCGCAACAGATCGCCCCACTGGCTGATGATGGTGTTGGCACAGTCCAGACCATCAACGGGGGCAGCTTCCAGCGCCCACACCAACGTGGCAGCAGCAATCGCCAGCACATCCCGCCATGCTCCGAGCGATGCAAGGGTGGGATTGTTCTTCCACGCTGAGACTCCCGCCAGATATTCCGGCCATCGCCGCCAGATTGCTTCGAGTACCCGAGGTGCAAACATCCCCGCTCCGGTTTCCCACGCAGCCTCTAACGCCTGGGCGCGGCTTGCGCCCTCGGTACTGCCCCGTGCGGCTCCCAGAGGCGGGTGTTCAGCGGTGTCTACAAAGAGTACGCGATTGCGGCTCCCGGCGTGGCGAAAGTCGGGGATAGCCTCGCCGCACAAGATCAGCGACCCCGACAGCGCTGTGCCGCCGCGTACCGTGCCGTCTGCGCCACCTTTTGTGTAGCTCTGGCCGTTGGCGAACTGATAGCAGTCGCTCTCTAGCCGAGTGGGATTTGCGGCAGTGTGCGCCTCGTCAATGAGCAGGGGCAATCCGCCGAGCCGCTCCAATGTCTGAAACAGTCCGGCGGTGGTAGATCGCGATGCTTCTAGTTTCAGCGGCGCAGCGGTTGGAGTGCCGAATGCGCCGACCGCGAACATCCCCAGCGTTGTCTTGCCGCCTCCGCTTTCGCCGAATAGTCCTAACACGGGGTTACGACGTGGTCGTATCCGACCGATGACGGGGCCGGATAGGGCAAGGGCAAGGGCAAGCCAGAGCGAAGGGGCATTCCACGTGGCTGCTCGGCGCAGTGCGCTCGGATAGGCGTTATGGTCAACGCCTACGGAGATGCGCGGGCCAGGCGCTGTGAACTGCACCGGGTCGGGAAACCCGATAGAGCGGTCGGCAAGGACAAGGCCATCGCCAACAAGTCCATAGGCGGTACTCTCTGTACGACGGGGGATTGCCTGACGGTTCTCGTGGGCAAACTCCCCCAGGAACGCCATCACCTTGCTGATATTGCCATCGTGAATGATCGCCCCTGCCCCGCCGATTTGCTCAGAGAATGCCCGACGATTACTCAGAACATCGGCGGTGATGGTGCGCTCGACCAGCGCCCCATCGTGCCATGCGATAGTGTAGGTGCGCTGGCCGGTATGCACATCGCTGCCGATTGCCGACACGAAGATCGCACCAGAGTAAATCGGGCGTGCGACACCCGAGAGATCGACCTTTACAATGCCACGGTTGCGCACCTCGTAGCCCGCAGGGGCGAATAGGGCCGCACCCGTGACAGGGTGCGGGAGCAACGGGCTACGGGCTTGCGCCTGAGCGTGCATAAGCGGCTCGCGCATCGTGAGTAGTTCGGCGACCGTCCCGCCACCCGCGAGATAATCGTCAACGCCCATCTTTGCCCCATCGGGATCTTGGGGTAGGCTGCATAGATAGACCGTCGTATCGGCACGTGATGCTAGGAGCCGTGCCAGCGTATTGATGGCGTTCTGGACGTGGGGGTTGGTTTTGTAGTCACCATCAGGGCAGATAACAACCTCGCGCCCGTTGAACGCGATATATTGCATGTCCGGGGATGCCACCTTGCCCATGTTATGGTTTGTCGCTCGCCATCCATGGACACCGTTCAGACTTACGGCGACGATCTGGTTATCAAAGGCCGTACTGAGTGCATCGGCTTTTTTGGCACCCTCTGTAAGCCAGAGCGGGCGGGTGGGGTCGCCGAGCGCGTCCCGGTAGCGTGGTAACACATCAAAGATGTTGGTAAGCCCCGTCGGGTACAGATACTTGCGGGGTCTGCCCTTTCTATCGGAAACGGGTAGATCGGGGCGCAGCACATAGGCGTAGGGCGGATCTTCCCCGAGTCGTCGCAGGGGAATAACGAGTGCGCCCTGGTGCATGGCAGGCTGGACGGTGGCGGGTTTCACCCCGAGCAGCGCACTGGCGTTTGTCGTGTCGCCGGGCGCGAGGGATGTGTATCCGCGTTCCGCGATCACTGCGTCCGATATGGCGCTGTTGTGCAGCATATCGCGGTGTCTGGGTTCGAGATCCGTCATACGGCACCCGCGTTCTTGTTGATACCTTCTTTGGGCGTGCGAGACCGCCCGTTGCGTATTGTGATCACGGCGATTTCCTGCTATACTGGGTTTGCTAAACTTAACTATCCCGGCGTAAGCCATCAAAAGAGCTGAGATCTCATCCTCGGCTCTTTTGATTCGTTCCCGCAAAGTATACCACGCTTTGATGCGGCAACGCCCTCTTACTCTGTAGTGAAATTCGTGGCGTGGGAGCGACATACTCTGGAAACGTTGCCACCAACCTCCGAACGAATGCGATAAACCGTGGCAACTCCACCATGTTAGGTTCTTCTAGCCTGTGGTGGTACTTCTGACCGCCTGGAAGGCGGTGCGACATTTAAGACAAGTGTTTTGCCCTCACCCCTAGCCTCCTCACCCTGAACCGGTAGAGACGCCCCACCGGGGCGTCTCTACGGCATTGCAACAGTGGAGACGCCCCGCCGGGGCGTCTCTACTCGCGATCCAGGGTGAGCCGGGTGTTACGTGGGTCGCCGCTAGTGAGTGCGGCACGGAGGTAGCACTCAAAGCGCTCACATAGCTCGTCAACTGTACACGGCATCCCACCATCTTGCAGTGCGGTGGCAAGCTGTCCCGCATGCAGCGTGACGGTGCGCAGGCCACGGAGGGCCTGGTTCGCCGCTTTCACAAAGCCCTGGGGCAACGGCCTGGTCGCCGGGTCGGTATGCTCTAGGTAGGCGGTCACAGGCCGCCGCTCAGCGGTAGTCATCGCTGCAATACTCTGCTGCGCCGTCTCGGATTGCAGGTTCTGGCGCAAAGCGGCGTGCCATTGGGTCAGCATGGTATCAAGCTGCTGTTCGAGTACTGCGAGGCGTTGCGCCGCCGGTACCAAGTCAATCTGGGTTGGCCGGAACCCGCAGCGACAGGTTGGACTCTCCGCCAACATCTGCTCGTGAAATTCACGGCAGGCAGGGATGGCACGCACCGCACGCTCCCAGCGATCCAGATCGTGCGCGTTGAGGATGTCCACCTTACTCAGCGCCCGTAGCTGCTCCGCACGCGCATCCCGCAACAGGTGCCCTCGGCGGTCGTCGTCTGCTGGGCCAAGGACATACGTGGTATGCAGCTCACTATAGACCTGAACATACTCTTTGCGCAGCAGCTCTAGGCGGCGGCGCCAGCTCATCAGATCGAAGGCTTGTTCGCCACGACCGAGGAGTCGTATGTCACGTAGCAGTACATCACGCGCCTCCGCAGCCTTCTTCACCCAGGAATGGGCTTCGGGCAAGATTGCCCCAGCCTCACTGAGATAGCCAGTGGTTGGCTGAAGCTGAGCGAGCATATCAAGCAGATCGCGTGTGCGCAGCGTGATCAGGCGGTCGCTCAGAGCCAGATCCGCCTCGCTCGTCGTCATGGTCAAGTTACGCAACTTGCCGGGCTTATCAAAGCGTGAGAGTTGCTCTAGGAACTCCTTCGTCTTGCGCAAATAGGGGATGAGTGCTGTCTGGCCGAGTTGCACAGCGGGGAGATCGGCATCAACGATCTGACCAGCCTGCACCTGATAGGTGAAGCGGTCGGTGAACACCGGCTGGTTCCAGAGCGTGAGCCCTGTCTGCACCTGGCTCTGCCAGCGCACCACATCCTTCAGCTCGGCAAGTACCCGCTCGCGCAGTTGGCTCACGGCCTCGTCACGGGTAT
This sequence comes from uncultured Oscillochloris sp., assembly GCA_903920315.1. Taxonomy (GTDB): domain Bacteria; phylum Chloroflexota; class Chloroflexia; order Chloroflexales; family Chloroflexaceae; genus Oscillochloris. The sequence continues at coordinate 5,168 of CAIXLU010000604.1, read as the reverse complement.
CCTCCGCCCGTACCAGGGCGCTTTGCAGACCGAAGGCGTCAAAAATCTGTGTCCAGACTGGCAGCGGCAGCGACTTTGGTCGGCGGTAGAAGCGAAAGTCAGCGAGGGTTTCGACTGATTGGGCAGCAGCCCGCTCAATCGTGCTGGCGTCGAGGAGCTTCTCATCGCCGCCTAGACTCAAGGTAATCTGCCCATCGTACACCAAAGCGAGCAGCACCACGGCGATCCACTCTAACTCAAGCTGAAAGTGGCGATCCTTAAAGACCGGCTCAATCCCGCCCGCGATTTGCTCAATCACCTCACCCTGGTTCACCACCTGGGTCTCACCGCGCTGGAGCAACAGATCAAGGAAATAGCGGGCATAGGGCGAAAGCAGGGGCTTGATGCGCTCCTCGCCGTCAATGAGCTTGAGTCCATCAAGTACCGCGATGGACATATTGGTGCGTCCGCGCCCGGCCAAGAAGCGTGCCGCATCACCCGCGTTCTGACTACGACCAGCCTCCGTGATGGGCTGGGTAAGTCGGGTAAATGCGGGGTACTCCGGGTAGCGCTCCGCAAACGCCGGGGCCAACAGGGTAGAGGCCAGCACACGGATCAACTCTTCGGGATCGCGACTGGCGCTACTGCGGCTCTTTGCCAGTATCTCAGGGACAGACTTCGTCACCCCCTGATTCGTCACCCGCAGATGGGTGGTGATATTCTGGCGCAGCCAATCCATGAGCGCCCGGAGGTGTTGGTTAGCCTTATCCTCGTAGGACGCACGATGGTCGGGCGACTCCACAACCATTGCCTGCGCACCCGCATAGCTGCGCACCATCGTTTCAACATCGCTCCCAAGCCCGTGCATCTCCAGAATGACCTCATCACGAGAACTGTCGTATCGCTCTTTGCGCCCGCCAAAGGGTGGCAGCAGGTAGAGGTAGAAGTCGCGGGGGGGCTGGGCCGTGCTGCGGTCGTTGGGTGCCCCAAAGAAGAGATAGCCGGGACGTGTCACCCGCTTCTCATCCCACGGTAACTCGTAGCGCCAGATGCGGAATCCGGTCACGTGAACCGAGGTGGTGATATTCAGCAACCGCTGGAGCGCGTCGTAGAAATAGCGGTTCAGATCGCGCTCGTCCATGAAGTTGCCGCGATCAGCAATCTTCGCGTCGAAGTCAATGGTCTTCTTGAGGTTAAGGTAGTACTGGCCGTTATCGCTGTTGTAGGAGATGTACTGCCCGCTCACCGTGCGGATAATCTCGCGTAGCGCCACCTGCACGGTATCGGCCAGAAAGCTGGCGTCCATCTCGGGCATGAGCGTCCAGAGGCAGAGCTGGTCACGCAGTTCCTCTGCGGTGACACCGAGCGGCGCATGGATGTCACTGGTCGTCAGCCGGTGAACGCTCAGGGCGTGGACAATCCGCACGGCCATCGGCTGCAAGGGCTTGCGGGTATAGGCATTCTTCACCCGACTCTCCAGCACATTGCTCTTCTCAACTACATCGGCCACCCCTGGCAGCGTGCGCAGACTCGGGTTCTCACGCAACTGGTTCCAATAGTGATCGTAGGAGATCAGCCCGGTCTGCTCCGTTGGCACGTCCTTGTCCAGCACAGTGCGGATAGCTGTACTGAACGTGCGCAGCACCTCGCGCTTTTCAGCGATGTAGACGCGCTCGAAGGTATCAATGTAGGCCGGATGAATAGGAAAGAGCCGGGCGAACTCGCTCAGGCGCTCCGCCAGCATGGGGTAGAGCGAGGTAAAACGCCGGAGATGCTCGGTGATCTGAGCAAGCTGGGCGTCGCTCTTCGCCAGTAGCCGCTCGGCCACCACATAGGCGATGTCCTCACGCGCAATGCGTACCTGCTCAAAGCGGTCACGCACGCGGCGTAGTTGCTCGGCGACAAACGCAAAGCGCGGGTTATCGAACAGCGTCTCCTGAAGGCCACCAATGAAGCGGAAGGGGGTTGACGCCGTAATCTCGCCCAGCTCACGCAGAAAGCCAAGGTCAAGAATCAGCGCCCGCTCCTCGCGGGTGCGCAGATAATCAAGCATCTCATCGAGTACAAAGAGTACGCCCATGTTCGGGTAACGCGCAGAAAAGCCAGCCATAGCCTCAATCAGCGGCCCTTTGTTATTAGTGATCTGGGACGATGGGGGGAAGGTGTAGGGCGTGCCCACGCGGGCGAAGAACTGCTCTAGCACATCAAGGACAATATCGCGCATCGGACGCTCGACGCTACCGATCTCGGCACGCACCACATGAAAGCGACCGGCGACTGGCGCAGCCGCCGCACGCACCGTCGGGCTGCGCACCCCCTCAACAAGGTCAGCATGCTCTGCTAGGGCCGAGATAAACGACATGAGATGTGACTTGCCCGTGCCATAGTTGCCGACAATAAGGACACCTTTGTTATCCACGGGCCGATCAATGCGTAGCTGCGGAAAGACCAAGTTGCCCAACTGGTCGGCCATTCGCTCCGAGATGACGTAGCTCTGCACCAACGCAGCGGCTGCCTGCTTATCATTAGCGGTGCTAAGCTGTACCACGCTTTCAATCGGCTCAAACTGGACAAGGTCACGGTAGTGCATACGCCCTCAAATGGCTCAGATCAGCGGAATAACGGCATTTAGCGGCAACTCAGTACGGTTCCAGGCACGGTAATGGGCGTGGGCTGGCACTGCGTAGGTGAGCAGACTACCCACCCATGCCCCAGGCCAGAGAACCACCAGAGTCGTTTGGCGGCTATGGTCGCGAAGCAGCCGCAACGGCTCCAGACGCAGTGCTGGCTCGAACAATAGGTCAATGTCGGTGCAGAGGATTGGCCCGGCTCCGTATGGCTGGAGTGCCTGTGCAAGTGCCGCAGCGGTGGCACTGCTGCGCTGCGCGGGTAGAAGTGGGAGCAACGCGGCGCTCAGCACTGAGCCAAGCGAACATACAGGCCAGCCATACACCGTTGTGAGGGAGGGGACGATCTGCTGGAGGCGGCGAATATCCGTGTGGACGACGAGACCACATCGGTAATAATGGGTTCCGGTGAGCCACATGCTCAGAGTGATGGAGAGATCAGGAGAGAGCATTGAAGTCACCACAGCTATTGTCCATGCCAGAAGTATAGCATCTCAGACGTACGGCAGTATTTTTTTTACATCTACTGCTCGCCGCGATCTCACCGCAGGGCAGCGCGAGTCACCGCGTCTCCTCGACGATCAGTGCGTTGTATGCATCCTGGGGGGAGACCTGGGCGCGGCGGGCGAAGGCGTTGGCCAGCTTCCACGCCGTCGTGCGGTGCATCCCGCCCTTGCGATGGGGGTGCTGATCGGGGTTGAGCAGGGCGTGGATGGTGGACTCGGCCACACCAGCCTCGCGGGCAAGCTGCACAATTGGGATCTCCGCCTGAGCAACGGTATTGATAAAGGTCGGCGCAAGCCTGATCATCGTATGTCCCTCCACAGTCGCTCCGAGCAGCGCGATGGCGCGGTCCGGAAGCAAGGAGCCTTCGTTGTAAATGATTAAAGAGGATTATAGAGCCTATAAGACTACGATGTCAACTAGCGCGGGGCGACCGGGGCGCTGCGCCCCGGTCGCCCCGCGCTAGTTGACAAGGCGGCGAATCCGAACGAGGGCGGCGCGGGCCTCGGCGAGTCGCGCAGCGTCCACATCGGTGATGATCTGGTCGAGCAGGGCCGCGAGGACAGCAGCGGGCTGTGACTGGGCCTGCGCGTCCTCAGCCTGGGCCTGCGCGTCCTCGGCCTGGGCGTATGCGTAGGCACCCAGGTAGAAGTCGGCGGAGCGCACGCAGATCAGCCACTGCGCACACGAGGGCATCGCCGCGCCGCTGCCGCGCCGCTTCATCGAGCGCACAGGCGGCAGGCCCAGCGCGGCACCGATCTGAGTGCAGGTCGCGGCGAAGGCCGGGCCGTGGCCGTGGTAGCTCTCCTCGATCTGTCCGGTGATCTCGATGTGCCACTGATGAACACTCTCGTGCGGCAGCACGTCGGTGACGAAGCGGGCGAGACCTTCGGCGAACGACTCGCCCTGGCGCATATGGCGATGCGTCCCCGTCAGCAGGGACGGGCGGATGCGGATCTGGGCGCGACCGCCAAAACTAGAGATGTTCGAGCAATCGCCGTAGGCGCGGGCGCTCTCGTGCGGGCTGAAGAGGATGTAGGGCGGCGCGAGGCGCCCCTGGAAAAAGGCGGCGTTCCACTCGTCCCAGCGGGTGTAGAGGCGACCGAGGTGGGCGCGGTGCCAGGGCTCGGCCTGGCCGATAACGAAGGCGCGGAAGGTGGCGCGGAGATCTGCGTCGGTGATGGTGGTCTGCATCGGGAACCTCGGCGGGGCTAGCGCTGGCGGCGGGGCCAGCGCTGGCGCGGTAACCTAGCCGATAGCCGATAGCCGATACGGGAGGCTATCAGGGGGGAGTGGGCTGGCCGAGGAGCGTCTGCCCCTGCTCGCGGACGCTGGCGCGGGCCGCATGCCAGAGGGCATCGAGGGCGGCGCGGATCTCCTCGGGGGCGCGGATGTCGTCGCCCGGCTCGGCCTCGGCGGTGAGGCTGACATCCAGGCGGGCGGTGCCGTGCCTGGGGATGGTGATCTCGCGGCTGTAGGTGACGGTGACGTAAGTGATACGCATAGCTGGCATTGCTCCTGGGGTGCCCCATTGCTGGGGCACCCGCGTGGTCTCGCGACTAGAAGGGCGGCTTGTCTGCGGTGTCCAGCGGATCGGGGGCGTGGCCGTTGGATCGGGCAGATAGGTCAGCGATGGACAGGTCAGCGGTCGGCACAGGCTCCTCCGGCGGTGCGGCGATGCGCCGCTGCGCGGCATCAGCGATCTGGCGGCGCAGGTCGGCGGCCTGCTCCTTGACGGCTTGGCGGGCGATAGCGAACGCCTGAGCCGTCACCTCATGGGGGTCGGTGGTGTCGGCCTCCTCGGCGCTGACGGCGAGGGTGATCATGGCCTCGAAACCGGCCCAGTCGTCTTTGCGCACCTGATATTTACGGCTGTAGCGGACACTCACGCTGGCGATGGTTGGCATGGGGGTTGCTCCGTCTCTACAGGGTACCCAGACTGAGCCTGGGTACCCCGATGCTTCCTGAATTAGCGTCGGCCTCGGATGGTCGGTTCGGGGGCGGCATCCTCGGCGCTGGTATCCGATGACAGCCCATCATCGCCGGTGATCGGGAACT
>CAIXLU010000603.1 GCA_903920315.1 uncultured Oscillochloris sp. | reverse complement strand
TGCTGACCGACTCGCGCCTGGCTATCAATGCCGAGGGCGTTGAGTAATGGGTTAGACCAAATTTCAGAAGAACGATCTCACCTTCTTACCTTGGCGTGACACTCTGCGGGGATGCGTGACACACAGAAGTGATGTCGGCGCGTCTTCGCGTCTCGCCGAGCGTCTGGAGTACTCTTATGAACGATATTCTCCTTATTGAAGACAGCCCAAGTCAGGCAATTCGTTTCCGGTTGATGCTTGAACGCGAGGGATACAGCGTCAAGATTGTCGCCGATGGAGCCACTGGGTGGCGTGCCGCATGTGCTGACCCGCCGCGCCTCATTTTGCTCGATATTGATCTGCCCTCCCTCGACGGATTCCAGATCCTCGGTCGTCTCAAGCGCGACCGCTACACCGCCAAGATCCCGGTGGTGATGCTCACTCACCGCGATAATGTGGACAGTGTGCAGCGGGCGATTGACCTTGGTGCCGACGACTATCTCTTCAAGGACGATGCGCCCTACGAACTTTGTGCCACCGTCGCCCAGTCGATGCGCTAAGGCTGAGTTCGCAGGTACGTTACCGCTTACCACTCTCCCTTGCTCCCCTCCCTCACAGAATGAGGGAAGATGAACCCGCGCATGTCTGGTGCGGATTTCTTCCCTATCTTTACCATGTAGGGAGAAAGGCCAGGGTAGAGAGTGAATACGACGCTGTTTATCAATTCTAAAGGTGATACCCATGAATCTCTCAATTCGTCTAAAGCTCTTGGCCGCTCTCGGACTGAGCCTCTTCCTCTTGTTGGTACTAGGAATCTTCGCACTCTTTCAGATGAGTACAATGAACGCACGGGCCGACTTTGTGGGCAAAAATAGCATCCCCACTCTGAACATGGCCTCGGATATGCGCCGGATTGCGAACCGTTATCGGTCATCTCAGGCGGCGTACTTGCTCGCCATCACGTCTGAAGAACGGTCTCTTTTGAGCGAGGATATGCTCACGCAAGAGAAGGAGATGACGACTATATTCCGCGACTATGCGATGTTGATCGTCGCAACTGACTCGAGTGAGCGACAGGCGTACGATGCGATTGTCAACGATTGGACCGACTTTGTTAGTCAGTCTCGCAGCACGATTATTACGACGAGTATCACGGCTAACAGCGCGGAGAAGGAAACCGCGTTTCACTTTTCCGACACCAAGTTTCAGAGCCTGATTGGTGCGACCGCGAAGCTGAGGGAAATTGATGGCGTGCAGAGCGATGAGGCGCTGAAGGCCGTGCAATCCACCTACGAAGGCTCGCGTACGCTGGTTATTGGCAGTACCGGTCTGGCGATTCTCTTCTCTGCTGTCTTCGGCCTGATTATTTCGACCGCGATTGTTCGTAATATTAGCCTGCTCACCCGTGCCACCGCTGCAGTTGCCGCTGGTGACATGAGTCAGCAAGTGACGATGCGCAGCGGCGATGAACTGGGTACCCTGGCTACCAGTTTTAACCAGATGACCGAGAATCTGCGCGCAAGCAAGGCGACCGAGGAGCAGGCGCACAAACTGGAGATCCAGCGCAATTTGGCCGAACGTGAGACCCGTGCCGAACTCCAGCGCGTTGTCGCCCACTATAGCGACTTTATTGCCCGTATCGCCGCCGGCGACCTGACCTCACGGGTTGATGAGCAGGGCGATGCTGAGATGCGCCGGATTGGTGTCGATCTCAACAAGATGGTCGAGGGTCTGCATCAGATCACGACGCAGACTCAGCAGGCGGCGGCTAATATCGCGGCGGCGGCAGCCGAGATCCTCTCTGCCACCACGCAGCAGGCCGCCTCTGCCGCCGAGCAGTCGGCTGCCCTTACCCAAACCACAACGACGATTGACGAGGTCAAGGCCATCGCCATCCAGACGGCCCAGCAGGCCGCCCAGGTGGCCCACGATAGTCAGTCGGCCCTTAATGCGGCCCGCGAGGGTACCAGTTCGGTTGAGGAGACGGTTACCGGCATGAGCCAGATTCGCTCTCGCGTTGAGAGTATCGCCGAAACCATTCTGGCTCTCGCAGAGCAGACCCAGGCAATCGGCACGATCATTACCACGGTGAGTGAACTGGCCGACCAAAGCAACCTCCTGGCGCTAAACGCAGCCATCGAGGCCGCCCGTGCCGGTGAGCAGGGCCGTAGTTTTGCGGTGGTCGCCCAACATGTGCGCGACCTAGCTGAGCGCTCGAAGGGAGCCACTCAGCAGGTGCGCGAGATTCTTTCGGAGATCCAGAAGGCCACCAATGCCGCTGTGCTCGTGACGGAGGAGGGAACCAAGGGCGTCGAGGCCGGCGCACGTTTAGCCGGGCAGGCGGGCCAGGTGATCCACCGCATTGCCGCCGAGGTCGAGGGCGGTGCCCAGGCCAACGTGCAAATGGCCGCCGCCGCGCAGCAGCAGACGGCGGGAATGGAGCAGATCGGCCAAGCGATGGGTAGCATTCAGCAGGCCACTACCCAGGCATTGGCCAGCACGCGCCAGGCTGAGCGCGCTGCCCAGGATCTGCACACGCTTGCCCAGTCACTCCAGCGCACCATCGCTGCCTACCGATTGTAGATATATAGATCACCGATCACCGATGTGACTATACAGCGTCACATCGGTGATCGGTGATCGGTGATCGCACGAGTGTTTCCGTACTACAACCCAAGCGATTTGCAAAATTTGCACTAACTTTGCACGAAAATCACCCCCACGCACCCACGGAACGCGCATTATAGACGACATCTTTTAGTGGACTAAAGAAAAGGTGGTGAGGGGTATCAATACGGGTTACATGTGATCTGCTGCAAGGATGCTGCGCAACACCTGGGAATTCATCTGTACACACACACTCCTGTTGTATCTATGTACTACGTAAGGTGAGCATGAAAATCTCGATCCGCTTAAAACTCTTGGCTGCAGTCGGACTAAGCTTGGTACTCCTGTTGGCGCTGGGTGCCTTTGCGCTCTTTCAGATGAGCGAAATGAATACGCGAGCTGCCTTTGTGGGTGAGAAAAGTATCCCCACCCTGAACATGGCCTCAGATATACGCCGAATTATCAACCGTTACCGCGCTCTCCAGGGATCGTACCTGATCACTTCTTCACAAGCGCAAGCCCGTGTGAGTCAGGACATAATCCTTCAAGAGAAGGACATGGATGCGCTGCTCGTCAGTTATAAGGGTGTGATCACTACTGACCAGAAGGAGCAGCAGACCTACACGACGATTGTCAGCCAATGGACTGACTTTGTTAGCCAGACTCACAGTTCGATTTTAACGACGGACAGCAGTGTCGGCACGACGGGAAGGGAGACGGCATTCAATTCACTTGAGAATGAATATCAGAACCTCATAACAAGTACCACTGCGCTACGAGATATTATCGGTACACGGAGCGACGAATCCCTGCGAACCGCGCAATCCACCTACGAAGGCGCACGCACACTATTGATCGGCAGCACTGCGCTGGCCGCTCTCGTCTCCGCCGTCGTCAGCCTATTCATCTCGACGGCGATAGTCCGGGACATCGGCTTACTCACCCGCGCAGTCGCCGCAGTCACCACCGGCAATTTGGATCAACAAGTTACGCTGCGCAGCCGCGATGAGTTGGGCACCCTGGCTGACGGCTTTAACCAGATGACCGATAACCTGCGCATGACAAAGGCCGCCGAGCGCGAAATTCGCGTCGAGATTCAACGGGTCGTGACCCACTACAGTGGCTTTATTGCCCGTATCGCTGCCGGTGACCTGACCTCACGCATTGAAGAGCAGGGCGATATCGAGCTACGCCGGATCGGCACCGACCTGAATAAGATGGTTGATGGCCTGCACCAGATTACGTCACAGACCCAGCAGGCCGCCGCGAATATCGCGGCGGCGGCAGCCGAGATCCTTGCCGCCACCACCCAGCAAGCCGCCTCCGCTTCCGAGCAGTCGGTCGCTATTACCCAGACCACCACCACCATTGATGAGGTTAAGGCCATCGCCCTCCAGACGGCCCAGCAAGCCTCCCAGGTCGCCCACGATAGCCAGGTCGCCCTGAATGTGGCCCGCGAGGGTACCGGCTCGGTTGAGGAGACGGTTACCGGCATGAGTCAGATCCGCTCCCGCGTTGAGAGCATCGCTGATACCATCCTGGCCCTCGCGGAGCAGACCCAGGCGATCGGCACGATCATCACCACCGTGAGCGATCTTGCCGATCAGAGCAACCTCTTGGCGCTGAACGCGGCGATTGAGGCCGCCCGCGCCGGTGAGCAGGGCCGTAGCTTCGCGGTGGTCGCCCAACATGTGCGTGACCTAGCTGATCGCTCGAAGGGGGCCACTCAGCAGGTGCGCGAGATTCTTTTGGAGATCCAGAAGGCCACGAACACTGCCGTACTCGTGACCGAAGAGGGAACCAAGGGCGTTGAGTCTGGCACACGACTGGCTAAGCAAGCCGGCCAGGTGATTCACCGCATCGCCGCCGAGGTTGAGGGCGGTGCCCAGGCCAATGTGCAAATGGCCGCCGCCGCACAGCAGCAGACGGCGGGTATGGAGCAGATCGGTCAGGCTATGGGCAGCATTCAGCAGGCCACCACCCAGACTATGGCCAGCACACGCCAGGCTGAGCGCGCCGCCCAGGATCTGCACACGCTTGCCCAGTCACTCCAGCGCACCATTGCTGCCTACCGATTGTAGATTGTAGATTGTGGATTGCAGATTGTAGATTTGATACACCTGAACACATGGCATCAAATCTACAATCTACAATCTGCAATCTGCAATCACAGTAAGGCTTCCTATGTTCACAGATGCTGACATTATGGCTCAGGTGCTTGCTGCCTTTCGCGCGGAGCAAGCCGAGCATCGTCAGGCCGCTGGCGAGATCTTGCTGGAACTGGAGCGTGATCCGTGTCACCCGCAGCGGAAGGAGTTGCTGGATCAGCTCTTCCGCGAGGCCCACAGCCTCAAAGGTGGAGCCCGTGCCGCCGGGTTGCTGGATGTGGAACGGATGGCTCATTGCATTGAAGATGTATTCGCCGCCGCACGTGATGGTTGGCTTGAACTGAGCCCTTCAGTATGTGACCCGATCTACGCCGGGCTTGATGCGATTGGCGTCCTGATGGCTCGCTATGATGCGGGCGTGTCAACCGATCTTGCACCCTACCAATCCCTGCTCGATACGCTCGCTGGTACTCTCAATGGTGTAACTGGATCATCCGCAGTAGAACTCGTGCCAGAATTTTTGTCAGATATCGTGCCGAATTTTGCGCCAGATATCGTGCCGGATATCGTGGTCGAGCCAAAGCCGACGCCTATTCAGTCCCGCCATAACGAAGATTCTGCCACGGTGCGTCTGCCTACCAGTATACTGGATAGCCTGCTCAACGAGGCGGGCGAGCTGATGACCTGCACACTACGTGCCCAGGAGGCTGCCCGTGAGGCCACCTTACTGGCTGAACTGCCGGCCCGCTGGCGGCGCACGTGGCGGCGCATTGGTTCACGGATTGCACGCCTCCGTGCGGCTCCCGCTATCATGCGCCCCATTGTTCACCATCCAGGCTTGTCTGATGACTCGACCCCCATCCCCGCTAACGTCGCGTGGCAGCCCCGCGATCTGATTGAGGCACTGGAACAGGCTAACGACTTGATTGGCGACATCGGTGTCACGATGACCCGAATTGCCCGTCAAGCCGCCGAGGATCATTCCCGCCTTGCCGCAGTCACCGACCGACTCCACGATCAGGTGCGGCGCACCCGTATGCAGCCGCTGGCCACACTCTTCCCGCCTTTGCGCCTCCAACTCCGCGAGATCGCCCGTAACGCGGGGAAGCGCATTGAACTGACGGTGGATGATGGCGGTGCGGAGGCGGATCGTCAGGTTCTCGACCAGTTGCGCGAGGTACTGCTGCATCTGCTGCGTAACGCTGCCGATCACGGGGTCGAGATGCCCGCGCTACGCGGTGCCGCCGGTAAGCCCGAGGTCGGTATTGTAACGATTAACGCCGAGGTAAGCGGTGACCATCTCAGCATCCAACTGAGCGACGATGGAGCCGGGATCGATCTTACGGCGGTGCGTGCCCGTGCGGTGTCGGCCGGCTTGATCGCCGATGTTGACCAAGCCAGCGAAGCGGATCTGCTCGACATGATTTTCCTACCGGGATTCTCCACACGCCGCACGGTCAGTGAGATCTCTGGGCGTGGTGTGGGCCTCGATGTCGTCCGCACGCTTGTTGAGCGCATGCGCGGGCATGTGTCGGTGCGTAACCACCCCGGTATGGGATCCGATTTCCTGATCAATGTGCCGATTTCGCTGGCCCGATCCCACGGACTGCTGCTGCGCGCCGCCGATGCCGTGTATGTGCTGCCCCTCGACGCGATCCAGCGTATTGTCGCCATTTCCCCCGCACAGATTCACCACCTTGAGGGCCGACCTGTGCTGCGGCTCGATGAGCGACCCATGCCTGTGGTATCGCTTGTTGATCTGCTTGGTATAGCCCAGTCCACCGCAAATTCGAGTGGAATTATCCTCATTCTCGGTAGTGGCGAACGCCAGGTGGCGTGTCAGATTGATGCCGTACTCGGTGAACAGGAGTTGGTTATCCATCGCCTGCCCGCACCTCTGGTGCGCGTCCGCTTTGTTTCCGGAGCCACGATTCTCGCCAATGGTCAGGTCGTTCCCATCCTGGATGTCGTTGATCTCGTGCGGGCTGCCGCCGGTGTTCATCGTACCCCGCCGCCTGCCCCTAAGAGTGAAGAAGAACACCGCATCCCAACGATACTGGTCGCCGACGACTCGATCACGACGCGCACGCTGGAGAAGAATATCCTCGAAGCCGCTGGCTACCGTGTCCGGCTTGCTACCGACGGTCAAGAGGCAATTGATCTTCTTCGATCAATGTCCGACAATAATGGCTGTGATCTGCTGCTCAGCGATATTGATATGCCTCGGCTCAACGGTTTTGATCTGACTCGCCAGGTGCGTGGTGATGCGAAGCTGCGCCATCTGCCGGTGGTACTGGTCACGTCGCTCGATAGCGCGGGTGACCGCGAGCGGGGTGTGGCAGCCGGTGCCGACGCCTACATCATCAAGCGTGCATTCGATCAGCAGGCGCTTCTCGATATTATTAGTCGGCTGGTCTGAGCAGTGTGAGGCTCTTATGATGATTCATGCCACATCCGTCTTGCCCGAGCGCGTCGTCACCTTACGCATTGGACGGCAGTACTACGCCCTGCCCCTGGAATCTGTCAGCCAGGTGGTGCGTCTCCCCGACCTGACCGATGTCGCTGGCGCTCCGCCGGTTCTCGCAGGTATGCTCAACCTACGAGGCACCTTCCTCCCGATACTCGACGGCCACGTCCTGATCAATATCCCGTCCGCTCACACACTTGACAGTAGCATCCTGGTGATCACCCTCGGCGGCGTACCCGCCTTCGGCCTGCTTGTTGACGAGGTGGAAGATGTTCAGCATATCTCCATCACACAGATCGCCGATTTGAGAAACGGAGCCGCCTTTATCCGTGGAATTGTGCGCGATGGCGAGCGTTCTCTCATCCTTATTGACCCCGCCGCGCTGGGAATGATCACTGTATAGCGTATGTCTCACATTGGGTATTTCTTGTTTTACATATGAGTTTTTTCTATGCAATCACAAATTCGGGTACTCGTCGTAGACGACTCACCGTCGCAGTTGGCCCTTATTGTGGGTTTGCTACGCGGCGCTGGAGACTTTGAGGTCGTGGGGACGGCGGCTGATGGGCGAGCAGCGGTGGCTGCGACCATCAAGCTACGACCGAGCGTGGTGGCAATGGATATCCACCTCCCAATTCTGGACGGCTACCAGGCTACCCGCCAAATCATGCAGCACTGCCCGACACCGATTGTCCTATTCAGCAGCGTATCTGGTGACGCCGGGGTGCGCTCGATGGAGGCTCTCGCCGCAGGAGCCTTAGCAGTAGTACCCAAGCCCGGAGGTTTTGGCCTGCCCGCTATCGCTGCTGAACACGCCCAGTTTATCTCGATGCTGCGCCTCATGTCGGGGGTGCGTGTGGTCACACGGCATGCGCGCCGCGATCCGCCCGCTACGCCTGTTCGCCCATCCGTCCGCTTGCTGGAGCCAACAATCCGCCCAGAGATTCTGGTGGTGGCAGCATCTACCGGTGGCCCTGGTGCCCTCAAAACATTCTTAGAGGGGCTTGGCTCCAAGTTCTCTCTGCCCATCCTGATCGTCCAACACATCGCTCGTGGTTTCTCGCCAGCACTCCAGGAGTGGCTGGACAGTGTCGTCCCTCAGCCACTTGGCTTCGCCCACACCGACGAGAGTCTCGTGCCTGGCCGCGCCTACCTTGCTCCTGATGACCATCATCTGTTCGTGTCCGCTCCCGGCAAGGTATCCATCGCCCCCACTGTTCCTGCTGATCGCTATAGCCCCAGCGCCGACCGGCTCTTCGATTCGGCGGCTCGCTGGTATGGCCCACGCGCCGTCGGGGTCATCATGACGGGGATGGGCGATGATGGCACCCGTGGGATGAGTGCCATGCGTACGGCAGGTGCGTTCACTCTCGGCCAAGACGAGGCAACGTGCGTAGTCTACGGCATGCCCCGCGCCGCCGCCGAGGCGGGCGCAGTGGTACGGCAACTTCCCTTAGGCGGGCTCGCCGGTGCCGTATTGGCCGCACTTACGCCCATCGGTAGTTTATAGCGAGGAGTATTGTGATTGATCTCCCGCTCAACGACGATCTTTATGATCTGCTGCGCGATCTGCTGCGCAATCGGTTGGGCCTGCATTTTCCCCCGCACCGCCGTACCGATATGGCCCACGCCATGACTCTGGTTGCTCACGAGCATGGTTTTACCGATCTAAACCGCCTCTACACCGCACTCATCGCCGGTGGCCCCATCTGGGACGCGGCAATCCGTCGCTTGACCATCGGTGAGACATATTTTTTTCGCAATGGCGCACAGTTCCTCGCCCTCCGCGAACGGATTCTTCCCGACCTGCTCGCCCAACGAGCCGGTGCCCGTAGCCTACGCTTCTGGAGTGCTGGCTGCGCCAGCGGTGAGGAACCCTATTCCCTCGCCATGACTCTCGCCGATACGCTGCCAGCCGAGTCTGGCTGGCAGATGAGCGTCCTTGGCACCGACCTGAATCCGGAGTTCCTTGAACGGGCGCGCCAAGCCATCTATGGGCAGTGGTCGTTTCGTGAGACGACCGAAGAGCAGCGGATGCGATTTTTTAGCCCCGAGGGTGGGCGCTGGCGATTGCGGCCCGAGATTCGGCGTACCGTGATGTTCAACCGGATCAACCTCGCATCAGACGAGTATCCAGCCTTGACGAATGGCACTATGGCGATGGATGTGATTTTCTGTCGAAATGTGCTGATCTATTTCGATGAGGCGACGATCCGTGCCGTGGCCAAGCGCCTCTACGCGGCTCTGGCCCCGGGAGGCTGGCTTGTGATTGGGCATGCCGAACCCAATGCACGGATTTTTTATGACTTCGAGACGGTAAATGCTCCTGGTACGGTTCTTTACCGCAAGCCAGCCAATGCGCCGCTGTTTACCGTATCTATGCCCTCACCCTTTATCCCGCTCCGGTCGCCTGCCGCCCCTCTCCCACTGCCCACGAGTCCCCGGCATGCCACCACCCTCATCCCTCAACCTCATCCCATTCCATCCCCGCTCCCGCCCCCACCCGACCCGCTTGTTGCAGCGCGAGTGGCGACAAACGCAGGTGACTGGAAGCGTGCCACTGAACTCATCAACCAAGCGCTGATCATCACCCCAATGCGCGCCGCCGCTCACTTCATACGTGGTCAGATCTACGAGCATGTCGGCCAGGTTAACGAGGCCATTGCCGCGTATCGTCGCAGCCTCTACATTGACCCGGCCTTTGTGATGGGCAACTTGGCAATAGCCGATATGTGGCGTCGGGAAGGGCAAATCATCGAGGCTCGCCGGGGATACCGCAGCGCACTGAGACTCCTCGATCAGCTCGCTCCCGCCACGCTGGTACCCGAGTCTGATGGCACTAGTGCGGTTGAGCTACGGGCTTATATCAATTCTCAGATGAAACTGCTTGGCGACTGATAATGTTGACACCTTCGGTACCGCGTGGTATAAACGCCTTAACCATTCCCTCAAAAGTGCGCTCTGTGCCGACACCATGCTGTGTCGCAGGAGGTTCGCGACATGTCTCGCAACAAAAGCGCCGTGATCGCGCTTGTTCTTATTGCGTCCCTACTTGTCATCGTTGGGTTGACAGGGGCGAGCATCCCATCACAGAACGCATCGCTCGCTTCGGTCGCACGCGCAGATCTCGTCGCTCTTAGCTCCCCTACACCACTTATCGCCACAGCAACGCCTGTTCCACCGACACCAACCCTGAGTCGCCGCAGCTTTAATGAGAACGCGAGTACGAAGATCGTACCCACGGCCTTTTTGCCTGGGCGCGGCCCAAGTTTGCCCGGCGAGATGGTGTTCACTGGTCGTCGGATTGATGTTTACGTCGGTCACGGCACTTTCAGCCCCGAAGAAGTTGCCTCAATGGGGGTGAATGCGGAAGGGGCGCTGAGCTATATCCAGAAACGATTTGCCGCCCAACTGACCGAGCGCATCTCAGTGGGTGTCTACAGTACCAGCCAGGCTCCAGGCCGTGGCACACGCGGCATCGCCTACACCTCTGGTAACACCAACGTGCGGATCTACTACCGCCCTGGCGAAAACCAGCACAACGCCTTGGTGGTTCTCTCGCACGAGTTGGCGCACGCACTTCAGGCTGCGGCATACGGCAGCGATGCTCAGTCACGCGCCGATACAGTGCTGCTTGAGGGTCTCGCGAGCTGGATCTCCGGCGAGTACTGGCTCAGTCTTTCGAGCGCGTCCTCGTTCCAGTCGCGTGCGCGTGAGCTGTACCTGTCTGGTTACAACAGCAACCCGGCATCCTTTGGTGGTCGCAACCTTAACGTAGCCTACGATATGTGGGCAGGATTTGTCGAATATCTGACCCGCACTTACGGCTGGGAGAAGTTCAATACGCTCTACAGCAACGGGCGCGGGCGCGGAGCGGGATCTGCCGACTATCGCGGGATCTATGGCAAATCGTTCCAGGAACTCTACACCGACTGGTACGCGACTCTCAAGTAGGCGGGAACTATTTTTTGATCACCTCGCGTGAGCGCCCGCCTTCGGGTGGACCGATCACTCCCTGCTGCTCAAGCAACTCGATGAGTTGGGCGGCCTTGCTGTAGCCGATGCGTAGTCGGCGCTGGAGCAGCGATGCCGAAGCGCGCTGGTGCTGCTCCACCAGAGCCTTCGCCTGGGGTAGCAGTTCATCCTGCTCATCCACGCTCAGGAATTCTGCCGGTGCCCGATAAGATTCATCGGAGGCGGAAGGCGGGATCTGCGCCTCCTGCCTCCTGCCTCCTGCCTCCTGCCCCTGCCTCCTGTCCCCTGCCTCCTGCCTCCTGCCTCCTGCCTCCTGCCTCCCGCCCCCTGCCTCCTGCCCGGCCTCCACCGGCCTTGGCCCCGGCAGCGCACCGCTAAACGGTGGCCCGTTCATCCCCAGTGACCCGCCCGACTTCCCCGCCTCCTGCCCCCTGCCCCCCGCCTCCTGCCCCCTGCCCCCCGCCTCCTGCCCCCTGCCTCCTGCCTCCTCCTCAGGCGGCACCGCCTTGCGCCAGAAATCCACAATCTTCTCAACCTCGCGGTCGGAGACGTAGGTACCCTGGATGCGTACCAGCTTAGCCGAGTCGGCAGCCATATAAAGCATATCGCCGCGCCCGAGCAACTGATCGGCACCGGGGCCGTCGAGGATTACTCGACTGTCCACTTGCGAGGTGACGGCGAAGGCAATCCGCGAGGGGAAGTTGGCCTTGATCAGGCCGGTGATCACGTCTACCGAAGGGCGCTGTGTGGCGATGATCAGGTGGATGCCGGTGGCGCGGGCCATCTGGGCTAGACGACAGATGTAGGTTTCTGTCTCATCAGGAGCCATCATCATCAGGTCGGCTAATTCGTCAATGATGATCAGGATATAGGGCATCGGTTCCAGATCGGCGCGCTTGCGCGAGAGTTGCTTGTAGCTCTCCAAGTTGCGGCAGCCGTGGCGAGCAAAGATCTTATAGCGCCGCTCCATCTCGCGTGTGGCCCACTTCAGCGTCGGCACCACCCGCTCCAACTCCGTCACAACGGGAGAGAGCAGGTGTGGCACCCGGTTGTAGACGATCATCTCGACCATCTTTGGGTCCACCAGAATAAGCTTCAGTTCATCGGGACTGTGCTTGAGTAGCAGGCCGCAGAGGAAGACGTTGATTGCCACCGATTTGCCCGACCCGGTCGAGCCAGCCACCAGCAGGTGAGGCATCTTGGTCATGTCGGCGATGATCGGTGTGCCGCTCACATCTTTGCCCAGGGGCAGTTTGAGCTTGCCCCGGTTGGCCTCAAACTCCTCGCTGTCAATCACTTCGCGCATGCCCACCATTGCGATAGACGAGTTAGGAATCTCAATACCCACGGCGGCCTTGCCGGGAATAGGAGCCTCGATGCGGATGGAGGGCGCAGCCATCGCGAGAGCCAGATCTTTCTCCAGCGCGGTGATCTTGCTCACCTTCACACCCACGGCAGGTTGCAGTTCAAACTGCGTCACCGCCGGACCAGGGTTCACATTCACCACCTGGGCCTCAACCTTGAAACTAGCCAGGGTTTCCTCGATCAACCGCGAGCGAGCGCGGATATCCTCGTCACTAATGCCCACCTCGCCGCTGTAGGAGTCGAGAAAGTCGAGTGCCGGCAGTGCCCATGCTCGGTGCACCACTGACACATCGAAGCCCTCCAGAGTCTCTTGCACTGTCGTGTCAGTCGGCTCAGGGACGGAGTTTGGGCGGGCGGGGGCCGGTGCGGCAGGCGGGTCGGCAGTCTTCGATCCGCCCAGGGTTGGGGCTACCACGCCCTTGCTTATAGCTGGAGCCGGAGAACCCGTGATCTGCTTCGCCGTGCCCTTGGCAGCAGCAACGGGTGCAGACTCGCCGCCGGGGCGCTGAAAAAGACTAGCCTTCGCCGGACGGGCCGCAATTGGAGTCGGCACCAGATCTTCATCATCTGCACCGAGGGGCGGTGACTGGAAGGGCAGATCAGCGTCAGCCTTCGCCGTGCGGCGGGGCTGAACAGAGCGACTGGGCGCGCTCCACAGCAACGCCCAGAAGCGTACAGCCCGCACGCTCACGCCAATAATCAGTTCGCGCAGAGTGATATTAAACGTCAGCATCACTCCGGCCAAGCCGAGCATAATCACCACCAGCACCGCCGCCGGTCGGCCAATACCACGATCTAGCCCCTCAACTACCCAGAAGCCGATCACGCCGCCACCCTCGTCATTCCGGTCGGCTAAATTGATCGCGTGGAAGGAAAATTCGAGCAGGCCAAGGATCGCCCCCAGCACCAGCAACGTCCCCAACGTATTGGAACCCGTCAGTCGTGCATCCTGCATGCGCTCTTGGATGAGGATGGCCACACCGAGCAACCCTAGTGTGACCGGCACCACCAAAGCGCCGCTACCGAACGCCTGTCGCACCAGACTCACGTAGCCACTACCGACCCAGCCGGCGACCCCGGTGAAGAAGAAGACCAGTGTGACCAGGGCAACGGTAATCAGGGCGAGGGCGAACAGCTCGCGCTGATGCTCGGGACGCAGCTCGATCTGGAAGGCTGGCTCCTTGCGCGCTGATGTGCGGGACGATGCCCGTCCCTTGCCGGTGGGTCGCCGACCTCCCCCGCTCGCCTTGTTTCCGCCCCGTGAAGCCATGCCACGCCCTTGTCTACATACACATGCCGTTGGTTGGAGTATAGCACATCTGCGCGGGATGTAGGTGTTCATCCCATAAAGACAGGAGGGAGGCGATGGATCACGCCAGGTTTATCGGCGCAATCCACCACCTCCCTCGTTTTCAAAGCGCCACAGGCTCCCTACTGCACCGTGAAGCGAATGTCGTGAGCTACGTCATTACTGAATTTATCGCTCTGCGAACTGCGAACGCTCATTGTGTAACGTCCGCGTTGCGCATTGGCGGGAGCTGTCCACAACCACGTCACCTGACCCTTGGCATCGCCGATCAACTCG
>CAIXLU010000602.1 GCA_903920315.1 uncultured Oscillochloris sp. | reverse complement strand
CTGTGCTCCTGAATCCTGTGCATGGGGCTGGCAGAGTCAATGGGGAAACGAGTGAGTGTAAAGAATTAATGCGGGGATACGGAGAGACGCCCCGGCGGGGCGTCTCTCCCATAGTGTGCGGAATCGCGATTTTTTTGGAGGGAACAACAATGCACGAGATTCGTCTCGAATTTATTGATAAGACCATCCCACAACCGGCGCTGTTAGCGTGGCCCCGATCACCGGATCTGCCCCTACGCGAGTTCCTTACCCGTTTTCCGGCCCGCGTCGCCGCACCGCTGCCGGTCGAGTGGCTCGATCTGCCCCTGCGCGAGTTCCGCTTCATCCCGGAGCCACTCGGCTCTACCGCCGTGCATGCCATGCCCGCCCCCCTACCAGATGGTGTCGCTATGCGCAGCGAGCTAGATGACATCCGCACTGCCTACAGCAGCGATCTGCCCCCCGCTCGCGATACCCCCCCCATCCCCCATCCCCCATCCCCCATCCCCCATCCCCCATCCCCCGACTTCCCCGCCGCCCTCACCGACAGCGAGGCGGTGGCCCTGGCCTACGCCGAGGATCTCGCGAAGATTGGGCGCTACCTGAGCAACGACCTCTCGGTGCTGGTGATCTGTGACAAGGTGCTGGCCGAGCCTCTCTTTCGCCACGCCGTGGACCAATCGAACAAGCGCCCGGTGCTTGAGAACGAGGTGGCGGACGGCGAGGGCGGCGAGGGCGGCGGCATGCTTCAGCGCGAGATGGCTGGCCCCAATACGCGGATCGTTGCCCTTGGCCGGGTGCTGGCCGGGATCAAGCCCAACCAAGTGCTGGTGCTGCGCCACCTCGACACTCTGGCCGGTGGCTCGGCAGAGGGGCCACTAACCCAGGAGGCCCGCCTGCTTACTGAAGTCCTCTACCGTGGCCAGGAGATCCCTCCCACGTTGCTGGGCTTCGCCGACCCATCCCTGGGCCTGCCCAAAGTGCTGGTTGACCGCTTTGCGGTGCGGATCGAACTGGCCGGCCTGGGCCGCGACGCCGTCCCACGCTTGGTGACTCGCCAGGAGCGCGCCCGCTTCGCCAACTTCGAGCCAGAAACCCTGTTCAAGAACGTCTCTGGCTTTAACGCCATCCAGCTTCGCAACGCCATGCGCTACCTCTCGGCCAGCAGCCAGCCCGACACACCAACGGCGAAGTTGATGAGCCTCATCCGCGAGTTCAAGCGCGGCAGTGGCGAGGAGGTCGAGATTCCCGATGTGGGCTTCAACGATATTGGCGGGTATGAAGAGGTGAAGCGCGAACTCTTTGAGGCGATTGAACTGATCACCGGCAAGCCACCAACCTTCAACCCCGACGGCAGCCCCTACCTGCCGCGTGACGATCCATTTGACCGTCCCGAGAGCGATACTGAGCGCGACCGGCGGCGCAAGCTGGCCCCACGCGGCTTTATCTTCCACGGGCCGCCCGGCACCGGCAAGACCCTCTTCGCCAAGGCGATTGCCAACGCGATGAATGCCACCATCCAGATGGTGAGTGGCCCCGAGATCATGGACATGTGGGTCGGTAAGAGCGAAAGCAACCTGCGGCGGCTTTTCGCCGTTGCCCGCCGCAACGCCCCGGCGGTGATCTTCTTTGACGAGTTTGACAGCATCGCGGCCCAGCGCAGCGGATCCAGCGACGGTGGCAGCCGTGCCTCAAACGCTGTGGTTGCCCAACTGCTCACCGAGCTCGACGGCTTCCGCGCCGACCAGGACATCCTGGTAATCGGCACCACCAACCGGCTCGACATTATTGACGAGGCCCTGCTGCGGCCCTCGCGCTTCCAGCCCATCCAGATTCCGCTGCCCGACAAGATCGCCCGCCACAAGATTGCCGCCATCCACGCCCGCACCTTCGATGCCCCGGTGGATGATCCGTACTTGTTCGAGCTAATCGCCGAACACACCGACCAGTTCAACGGCGACGAGATCCGGGCGATTTTTCAGGAGATCGCCCGCCTCGCCCGCCAGGGTAAGCCGGTGAGCGCCGAAACCTACGGGGTGCAGATCGGCCTGGTGCGCAAGCGCCGCGACGAGCGCCTGATCAGCCATATCGGCGGCACGCGCCGCAGAGGATAACCGATAACCCGCGTAGGGGCAAAGCATCGCTCCCCGACATATCCGTGAACCTGCTGAACGAATGAGGATAACCGATAGCCAGGCTATAGAGTGCAGATGGCGGACGCACCATTGGAACTATCGGCTATCGGCTATCGGCTATCGGCTATTTGAGAGGAACCTATGAGTCCACAGCCTATCGCCCTCGACGACCTGATCAGCCTCCTGCGCTTTAACGTGAGCGACCGGCTGAAGCAAGATTTTGTCGGCAAGGACCAGATCGTTGACCTGATGCTGATTTGCGCCATCGCCCGCGAACACCTGTTGCTGGTTGGCCCGCCGGGTACCGCCAAGTCCGAGCTGATCAAGCGTTTCGTGCTGCTCCTCGGCGCCCGCAAAGACTCCGGCGACCTGTTTGAGTATCTGCTCACCCGCTTCACCGAGCCGAACGAGATCTTTGGCCCGGTGAATATCAAGGAGTTTCAGGAAGGCGTCTTCACCCGTACTATCGAGCGTGCCCTACCGCGAGCGAAGGTCGCCTTCCTCGATGAAGTCTTCAAGTCCAACAGCGCCATTCTCAACGCCCTACTGACCATCCTCAACGAGCGATTCTTTTTCAACGGTCTGGAGCAGGTCAGCGTCCCGCTGATCAGCGTCTACGGAGCGACGAACGAGGTACCCGAAGGCGACGACCTGGCCGCGCTGTATGACCGCTTCCTGCTACGGGTGCGTACCGACAACGTGGACGAGCGCCAGTTCCGCGATCTGATCGGCGCAGGCTGGAAGATGGAACGCGAGCGTATTCGGCTTGGCCGCACTGAGGCGATTGTGCCCGTATTTGACTCGCTCGACCATCTGAAGGTTGCCTACGACGCGCTGGAGCGCATTGATCTGAACCCCATCTTCGACGACTACCGCGAACTGGTGCGCCAGATCCGCGCCGAGGGCATCAGCCTGAGCGACCGGCGAGCGGTGAAGTTGCTCAAGCTGATCGCGGCGGCGGCCCTACTGCGCGGCGAACGCATGGCGGGCGCGTCCGATCTTTGGATACTCTTACATATCTGGAACCAGCCCGAGCAAATCTCAGCACTCCAGGCAATTGTCGGCCCGGTGGTCGAGCGGGCCGGCGGCATGGCGTTCAGCGCCGAGCGCAGCCTCGAGTCCCTGGCCCAAGATCTGGAGCAACTCTACGCTCGCGCGATCAGCCAGGAGCCAGGACGGGCCTACACCGGCACCTACTACGGTGCGCTGCTCCACGACATCGAGCGCGCCCGCCAGGATCTCCATGACCATAGCGCCGGTCGGCGTGGCGACGGGGTGCAGGCCCAGTGGCAGGATCTGCTTGGCCGGGTCGAGCAGATCACCGATACGGTACTGGATCAACTTGAGTCCGAGGAACGGATGTGAGGATGGCCGATAGCCGATAGCCGATAGCCGATAGCCGATAGCCGATAGCCGATAGCCGATAGCCGATAGCCGATAGCCGATAGCCGAAACGCACAACTCGCCATGTCACGCGGAGCGAAGCGAAGCGTCCCGGCGATGATCATGCACACCGGGACGCTTCGCTTCGCTCCGCGTGACATATGTAAGGGAGGCGGATCTTTTTAACTATTCCATCGCGGG
>CAIXLU010000601.1 GCA_903920315.1 uncultured Oscillochloris sp. | reverse complement strand
CGCCCCAAGTGTTCATCCCATAGAGCGGCACACTGATGCGGCGGATCTCATTCATAGAGATCTCCTCATCCGGCACCAGGCTCAATTCACCCGTATGCGCGGCCTTACGCCGCTCCAACTCGGCGGCGGCGGAGCGCACGGCGGCGAGGTCGCGCTCGGTGGGCAGGCGGTAAAACCTTCCTTGCTCGTTTGGGTGCGTCGTCACCACGCAGAAGAGCCGGGCGTCATTGGCACCACCACGACGCGGCTTGAGTTGTTTGCGGACAGACGTAACCGGGGTGGTGAAGCCACAGCAGGGGCAGGTCGCCGAGCCACGGGCGACGGTGCCCGCGCCCACATCCTTTGCCTTCGCGCCCTGGATGATCTCGAAGTCTACGAAGGGGACGCCCTCACCCCCAGCCCCTCTCCCTGCGGGAGAGGGGAGTCCGATCTCCCCCTCTCCCGCAGGGAGAGGGGGCAGGGGGGTGAGGGCCGGAATGAGGGCCGGAGTGAGGGCCGCACTGATAACCTCAAGTACCTCGTCAATACGATTGATCACGTTGTCATTGCTGAATCGCACAACTGTAAAGCCATTGTCTTGTGCCCAGGCATCGCGAGTGGCATCTTGCTCCTCACGGTCTATGTGGCTCGCTCCATCTACCTCGATGATGAGCCGGGCCTCGTGACAGTAAAAGTCAGCGATATACGGGCCAATATTGTGCTGACGGCGAAACTTAGCGCCAGCAAGCTGACGATTACGCAGGCACTCCCACAGCAGATCTTCGGCAATCGTCTGGTGTTGGCGAAGCTGCTGCGCTCGGTGCAGCAACTCCTCTGGAATACGCCGTTCACGTCCTGCAAGCTGTGAGATCTGTGCGGAGACGCCCTCACCCCCAGCCGGAGGGACGCCCTCACCCCCAGCCCCTCTCCCGCAGGGAGAGGGGAGTCCGATCTCCCCCTCTCCCGCAGGGAGAGGGGGCAGGGGGGTGAGGGCGTCCCTCACTACGATCCGCAACGCCACCGAGCGATCCCCCTTCTTCGCCAGCCAGAGCGAGCGGATGAGCGGCACCTCGGCCCCACAGCCCGGCCCCTCGCAGATAACGGTGCGCGCCCAGAGGTAGGCAATCGGCGTCGCGCCGTCGGGGTCTTTCGGGTAGAACTCGGCCAACTCCTGCTCCGCCTGCGCCTTGACCCACTGACCCCAGGTGCGTACCTCATCGGCCAATCGCTGGCCGTAGCGCGGGATATACTCCAGTACCACCTTGTTCAGCAGCACCGCCACCGGGTTCAGGTCAGAGGCGAAGGCATCTGCACCGACACGCAGCGCCTCCAGGGGAATCGCCCCGCCGCCAGCGAACGGGTCTACCACCAACGGGCGCGTACCGGGAATGCCGCCCAGCGCCTCGTGGGCGGCCTGGGTCAGAGCGCGACTCGTCTCCAGGAAAGCCGGGACGGTCGAGGCATCCCAATTGGCAAAGTCAGCGATGAAATCGAGCAGGGCGTAGCGCATCTCGGGCCATGCCGCCGGGTCGTCGGCCCGGAGCGTCTGCATATTGGTGCGTTGCCAGCGTTCGAGGGAACTGCGGCACAACCGGGCCAACGCGCCGTCGCGCTGCGCAAAACCCGAAAACTCGGTGTCTTGACGCACGTTTTCCGCAAAGGCCGCCAGGATGTGAGCGGCAGCCGTGCGGAAAGCAGGCGGACACAGTTCATCAACCGGGTCAGGCCAGAGCGCCGCGCAGATCACGGCGCGGCAGGCCGCCAGGGGCCGCCGTGCCCACCAGATATGCAGCGTCGAGATATGCCCGTGGCGGATACTCTTCTCGCGCCGAGCGTGGGCCGAAATGCGCTTAATCGGCAAGTCAACCTCGATCAGGCGCTTGGGGTAACGAGACTCGTTGTTCATAGGGGCATAGCCTCCGCGAGCACCCGCTCACGAATTGTCGGATGCAGATCTGGCTCGATCACGAGATCAATACGATGCCCCAGCAAATCTTCCAGATCTTGCATCAGCGCGACGTAATCTAACAGGCTGCGGGTCGCATCCAGTTTGATGAGCAGATCAATATCGCTCGTCGGGCGTGCCTCACCACGGGCGACCGAGCCGAAGACCCGCACATTCGTCGCGCCATAGTGCGACGCGAGCGTCAGAATTTCGGCCCGACGGGTGGTGATGGCGTGGAGCGTTGCATCCGGCATCATGCACTCTCCTGCGGGAGAGACTCGCGATCTGCATTGATCAGGGCATCAGCCTCATCATCGCTTAGCGTACCCGCAGCAGGTGCCTGCGCTGCCAGATCGTGGAGTGCGGCGAAGCCTGCGGCGCGCTCGCTGCGCTTTGCCTTGAAGGCGAGATACTGCTGGTACTCGTCAAACGGCAGCAGCACCGCCATCGGTTTTCCGTAGGTTTCGATCACGATGCTCACGCCCTGGATACGGGTCTGGTCAATGATGTCGCGGGTATGCTTTTGCAGTTCCGTCGAGCTGACCGTTTTCTCCATCCCGGCCTCCTCATGTTCCAGATTTCCTGTAACTTCCCGAACATTATACCAGATGTCCACACGTGGGGCGCACAACGCAGGGTTGATGCAACGTCCCGGCACCGCATCGCCGTGGGGCTCAAGCCCTCGGCTCTTGGTCGCGAAGGCCGCCTGCGCGGCCT
>CAIXLU010000600.1 GCA_903920315.1 uncultured Oscillochloris sp. | reverse complement strand
CTTATGCAGCTCTATAAATGACACAGCTTCTTGGATAAGTTTTCGCTCGTAGGAAGGAACTATTGACTTCGCACTTAAAAGAAAATCCTCTGTACCCCACAACCAGTGGTCAAAAACCGGCAATTTAGCTGGCTCGGTGAGTTTGAAATCTTTCGAGCTCTGATGCAGGCCAGCCATCAATGCACCTACTTTAAAAATCTGAGACGGTGTTGCCTCATCTCCAAGCTCTTCACCTTCAAGCCATGTATACAAAACAGCTCTGAGTTCTTGATCTGATTCGGCGTGAAAAACCGTAGATATGTAGTTATCTGAGTTATTGGCGATGGGCCTTGGAAGATTTACCCCCGAAACTCTGCCTAGAAACCTGCAATCCAAGGAGACTCCAATGTGTAACCCGAGACGTGTACTCATCCGCCTGGCCGAGACGGTGCGCCAGGAGTGGCAGCGCACGGTCGAAGCGCATGTGACCGAGCAGACGGAGATCCGCGCCCATGCCACCCTGGAAACCCAGGTAGACCTCGCCGCTGAGTTGGGCGATGTGGCGCTGGAATCACTGCGCGGCCTGCTGGCAGAGGGTTATGGCGGCTGGCAGGCCGACGATGCCGCATTCACCCTGGCCCTAGAGAACGGCATCAGTTTGCGCTACCACCCTGAAAGTGGACGGCTTGAGGTGCAGGCTCGCCTGAGTGAAACCGTGGAAGCGGCGGCCCGTGCGGGCGGCACCTTCAGCGGGACGGTTGATGCCCAGGTTGAGGTTGAGGGCGTGGGCCGCTACTACGATGATGCGTGGGGTGGTCGCACCGAAGCACATGCCCGTGCCGATGCCGAGCGTAACGCGCAGGCCCAGATGATCGCGGCTCGTGAGCAACTTGTGAGCGATGCGGCTCGCCAGCAGGCCGAGGCCCAGGCGCGAGTCGAGGCTCAGGCCCGCCTGCGCGAGGAGGCCGAGCGCCGCCAAGCCATTCTCGACGAGCGCCTCGACGCCCTGCTGCGCGAGTCGGAGGAACACGTTCAGGCAGCCATCGGCGCACTTCTCGGCCAGACCTACCGCCGGGCGATCATCCGCCTCGTCACCGAGGGCGGCGGCCAGATCATCCAAGACCAGGAACAGGGCGCGATCATCGATCTCGTCGCCCGGATATAGCCGATAGCCGATAGCCGATAGCCGATAGTACTACAGTTGTAAATATCTTCGCAGAAAGGCTCTCGCCGATCACCCCCCCTAGCCCCCCCGCAAGCGGGGGGGAACAACGCATTATTCCCCCCCGCTTGCGGGGGGGCTAGGGGGGGTAATTCAAACTACAACTGTCGTAATAGCCGATAGCCCGTACAGGCGGGCTTTGCAGGCCGTAGCCCGTGGCTTCTGCCGTCGGGCGGGCAAGGAGATACGCCATGAGCGAACATAAACCGATCACCATCCGCTTCCGCTTTAACCAAGACACCGGCCAGATTGAGCAGTTCCTCATTGACGACGGCGACCGCGCCGCGCCCGAGGAATACCACAACAAGATCGCCCGCGCCATCGCTGGGCGTCTCTTCCGCCGCCCCCAAATCGAGGACGCTGGTATCGCCTCGGTCGAGCAAATCCCCTCCGCCCTGACCCCCGAGGAGATTCGCCAGCGACAGGGGAATAGCCAATAGCCGATTGTAGATTGTAGATTGCTGATTGCCGATTGCCTGAAACGCACAACGCACAACTTGCCCTGTCACGCTGAGCGAAGCGAAGCGTCCCGGCGATGATCATGCCCATCGGGACGCTGAACGAAACGAAGCGAAGTGTGACATATGTAAGGGACGTGGATACATGTCATGCTGAGCGAAGCGAAGCATCTTTCCCGGTTTCCTGGCAGACCCTTCGCTTCGCTCAGGGTGACATGACGCCTGTGATGGGACAATTAAAAAGATCCGCTTCCCTTACAGGGTGACGTTTGCCCCAAAACCCAAAACCCAAAACCTAAAACCTAAAACCTAAAACCCAAAACCCAAAACCACCATGACTCAACGACACATGCCCCGTGAGTTCTACCTGAAGCGAGCCGTCGAATGCTTCGAGAATATGGGCGACCTGCGGGCGGCAGCGGCGGTGCTGGCCCGATTCGGCAGCGTCACGGCCAGCGCCGATGCCGCCCGCCGTTACGTGGCCCTGGGCGACCTGCCCGCCGCCGGGGAGGCGTATCTCGCCGCTGAACAGATCCATGCAGCCCTCGACTGCTTCACCCGTGCCCGGCTGCCCGAGCGGGTACTGGCCTGTCTTCAGATGCTGGACGACCCGGCGGCGGCGGGGGCACTGCTGCTGGAATTAGGGCGTCCTGCCGAGGCGCTACCGCTGCTGGAGCGGGCACGAGCAGCGGCGGCGCGACCAGCGGATCAGGCGATGGTACACCTCCAGCTTGGTCAGGCTCTCGGCCTGAAAGGGGGCGAGGCCCACTATCGGGCGGGACTGGCCCAACTCGACACGCTGCCCGAGACGGCGGCGAGTGCCGAGGCGTGGGTGGCCCTGGGAACGTGGGGTGCCGCCGTAGGTCGCCAGGATCGTATGCAGGAGGGGTACGCCCAGGCATTGCGACTACTGGATAGCCCGCCGCACCTCGCTCGCTGGCGCGAGGTAGCAACGCGCTACAAGGCTGCCGCGCAGGCGATTGACAACCGGCGACTGGTACACATTCTCGCCGCCGATCTCGCCGAACGCGCCGAAACTTTGCCGCCTGCCACCCCGCCACCCGACCCGGCCCAGGTTCTGCTGGACACGGGCCAATGGGAATCTGCCCTGACCGCCCTGGAACCGCGTGCCCGCAGCGGGGACGAGACGGCCAAACTCTTCCTCGCCGTGATGATTGAAGACAGGGCGTTGGTGCGTCATCGAGCGTCTATCGCAAACACCCTATCGGCTATCGGCTATCGGCTATCGGCTATTGCGTGCCCCCTCCCCCTCCGCCTGAAAGCCGCCGCCCTGCTGGGCGAGGTAGGCGACCCACGTCTGCTGAACCCGCAGACAGGCGACGCGCCCCTGGGCGG
>CAIXLU010000599.1 GCA_903920315.1 uncultured Oscillochloris sp. | reverse complement strand
TCTCGTTCTGAAGCCCGATATACCCATTTACAACTGTCGTAATAGCCGGCCACCGGCCCCCGGCCCCCGGCTCCGCACGGGCGGGATATATCCACAACCCTGTGCAAACATCCGTAGATCTCTATTAGGACGCCATGACCAACTAGTATCCAAAAGCATAGCGTTTTATGACGCTTGCTTCCGGTTTGGCAGGGCAATCCTGACAGGCTGGACTACACAGCCCCTACGCCCTGGCCCGAAGGCATCAGGCGCTACGTTCGCAATTTGGTTATAGGCCGCGTTGATGTCGGCATTGACCCGCATCCCGCTGGCAGTCCGAAAGAGGCCACGATGGATGCGTTTGCCCGCGTAGGTGGTTCGCTTGCTCACCGGCTCGTGATCGAAGAACGAACATTTCGAGGTGTAGGCTTCATCGTGGGTGATCACGGTGATGCCGACCAACTCCGCCTTGTAGGTGAGCATCTGGATCAGGCGGGCGAAGGGGATGCTCACAAAGGTCTGGTTGGTGCGCCGCCCCAGGCGAATATCCTGCTTCCAGTCGGGGTTATGGCCGATGATCAGCGTCCCAATCCGCTCCTGTACTAGCCAGGTGATGATGGCGCGGCTGGCATGGTGCAGGTAGTCACGGACACGGCGGTTGCGGGCATCCGTGAGGGCATCAAGCTGGCGGCTGGTGAACCGTCCTGCGGGAAGCTTGGCCTGGAGGCGGGCGCGGGCTTTGTGATACGCATGGTTGATCGCTTTCAGGGGACGACCGTTCACAAGACACGGTGCCACACCGGGCTTGGAAGTCGCTATCGCCACCAGATTGCTCACGCCCAGATCGATGCCTGCCGACCACGTGGGGTTCAGGTCGGCGGGTTGGATATCCTGCTCATAGATCACCTCCACAGCGTAATGGGTGCCATGCGGGACGACCCGCACCTGGGCAATGCGGGTCTGCTGCGTGGGGACTTCCACATCCACGCCCGATAATTTGATGATGCCATCGCGCAGCAGCGGCACACTGATGGCTTGGATAGTGTAGGTCAGGAGGTTGCGCCCGTCTTTGGCTTTGTAGTGCGGCAGCTTCGGGCGACCCCGGAAGCGGGACGGGTCGCGGGCATAGGCGGCGCGTGCGGCGAAGAAGCTATCCCACGCGGCGCAGACCTGCTTCAGCACCCACTGGCTCACCTTTGCGGGAAGGGCGCGGTACGCCTCGTGGGTGCGCAGGTCTTTGGCGAGACGCGGGTAGGTGATGACGTCGCCCCGGAAGATATATGCCTGCCGCGTGATGTAGAGCGCGACGTTATACAGGTTTTTGGAGGCGAACGCCATCGCATCCAACGCCACAAAGCGCGGGTCAAATCGGCTGATACGATGGTGCTCGACAAGCTGCATTGAGGATGGCTTTCACACGAATGTGCGTATACGTAGAGTATAGCAGGAATGACGCCTTTCCGCAATAGGACGCAATAAAACGCGATGAAACGCAATGGATCTTATGAACGCAAACGATACCTGTTGCGGCGAGCGCTCGGGATCATCCCGACCATGATCGTGATCACTCTGATCACTTTTGCGGCTATGCACGCTATTCCTGGCAGCCCCTTCGACCCGGCAGCGATGGGCGGGAATAGTTTGCCGCCCGAGGTGATCGCCCAGATTGAGGCCCGCTACGGCCTCGATAAGTCGCTGCCGGAGCAGTACCTGCGCTTCGTGGGCAACCTGCTGCACGGCGACCTAGGCGAGTCCTTCGCCTATAAGTCGCGCACGGTCAACGAGTTGCTCAGCGACACCTTCCCGGTCTCGCTCCAGCTCGGACTGATGGCCTTCGTGTTTGCGCTGGGTCTGGGCGTGCCGCTAGGCGTGATCGCTGCCGCCCGCCACAATAGTCTGCTCGACCGACTAGTCTCACTGCTCTCGATGCTCGGTATCGCCCTGCCGAACTTCGTGATCAGCGTGATCTTGATCCTGATCTTCGCGCTGCTGCTGCGTCTGTTGCCCGCTGCCAGCGTGCATTGGGAGCAGCCACAGACGTGGATACTGCCCACGATTGCCCTGGGACTCGGCCCGCTGGCGATTTTTGCTCGCTACACCCGCGCCGGTATGCTCGATGAACTGGCCGGTGACTATGTGCGTACGGCGCGGGCCAAGGGTCTGAGCGAGCGGGCCATTCTTTACGGCCACGTCCTGAAAGCCGCCTTACTGCCCGTCGTCACCGTGGCCGGGCCGATCCTGGCGGCGGTTGGCACCGGCTCGTTTCTGGTCGAGACGATCTTCAGCGTGCCGGGGATGGGCCGCTTCTTTGTCACCAGCATCTTCTCCAAGGACTACCCCGTGATCATGGCCCTGGTGGTGATCTACGGCAGCTTCCTGGCGCTCGCTAACCTAGCGGTTGATGTGTGCTATGGCTGGCTCGATCCGCGCACCCGTGTGGCGGGATCGAGCGGGCAGGGGTGATTTATGAGCAGTATTGAGCCAACCGCGCAACTTGGCGGGATCGAACGAGTTGCATCCAACCCCCACACCACCCGATCATCAGGCGACACCCACCATCACCCGGCAGCACGTAGCATCTGGGGCGATGTGTGGCATCGCCTGCGAGCCAACCGACTGGCCATCGTCAGTGCCATCTTTGTGCTGCTGATCATCGTTCTGGCCCTGGCCGCGCCGCTGGTGGCCCCCAGAGGTTATACGTTCCAGGACTACAAGAATCTGCGGGCTGGGCCGAGCGCACAGTTTTGGCTCGGTACCGATACTGCCGGACGCGACCTCTGGGCGCGGATTGTCTATGGTGGTCAAGTGTCGCTCACGGTAGGCATCGGAGTCCAACTAATCGCCGTGCTGATCGGCGTGCCGCTGGGGTTGCTGGCCGGCTTCCGGGGCGGGCGGGTAGACATGCTGATCATGCGCGTGGTTGACACGCTCTACGCCTTCCCGACGCTGCTCTTCGCCATCCTGCTGATGAGTTGGCTTGGCCAGGGTGTCCTCAACATCGTCATTGCCCTGAGCCTGATCGGTTGGCTCCCGCTCTGCCAGTTGGTGCGGGCGCAGGTGATCAGCTTGCGTGAACGCGAGTTCGTGCAAGCGGCGCGCGCCCTGGGCGTGCCCGATCTCCAGATTATGTGGCGGCACCTGCTACCGAATATCCTTTCGACGATCATCACCGCCGTGAGTTTCGGTATCCCCCAGGCCATTCTCTCTGAGGCGGCCCTGAGCTTTATTGGGGTCGGGATCAACCCACCCTTGCCAAGTTGGGGGTCAATGGTTAGCGACAACATTCTCTACATCCGCTCAGCATGGCACCTCGCACTCTTCCCGGCCCTGGCCCTCGGGCTGACCATGCTGGCCTTCACCGCATTTGGCGACGGACTGCGCGATGCCCTTGATCCGCGCAGTGCGCGGTGATGGCATGATCCTCACCCCCCCTCTCCCGTTCTGGGAGAGGGGGCCGGGGGGTGAGGGCTGACCGATCCTCCAGCGAGGCGGCTGGAAAAACTGCCCGGCGATGGCTGCCGGCTCGGTATCATCGCTTATATAAGGAGACCGAACCCATGGCAGATCACACGCCCCACTGGACGGATGATGAGGAGCAGCGCCACCTCTTTGCGGCGCGGATTGACGCAGCCGCGCAGCGCACCGGCGTGACCCGCCGCGAATTTCTGTCGGCCCTCGGGCTGGGCAGCGCATCTGTGCTGCTGGCCGCCTGCGGTGTTGCCCCGGCTAGTACGCCTACCCGCGCCCCGACTGCGGCGGCGGCAGCTCCAACCACCCCCCCCGCCGCAACCGCTGCCTCTACTGCCGCCGCGACCATCGCCCCGACGACCGGCCCCACCACCGCCCCGGTTGGCGGTAACGTCCTGCCCGACGACAAACAGATCTTCCACTTCTCCTACAACACCGACCCGGCCAGCCACGACTACAACAAGGATCTCTACAACGGCGGCGAGCCATCACTCTTCGCGGGCCTAACCATCCTCTCGCCGGACTACGAGGCGCTGCCCTACGCCGCCGAGAGTTGGTCAACCAACGCCGACGGCACGGTCTACACCTTCAAGCTCCACCCGAAGGGGAAGTGGACGAACGGCGATCCGGTAACGGCGCAGGATTTTGTCTATAGCTTCACCCGCCAGCTCGACCCGGCCACGGCGGCGAGCTACGCGGCCATCCTCTACGACATCAAGGGTGCCCAGGAGTGGAACAGCGGCAAGGGCGGCAGTGCCGATAAACTCGGGCTGAAGGCGGTGGACGATCTGACCCTGGAGATCACCCTGATCGGTCCACGCGAATACTTCCCGCTGCTGGTGGGCTACGCCTCGGCCCTGCCCGCCCACAAGGCCAGCGTCGAGAAGTTCGGCGACAAGTGGACGGAGGTCGGGAACATTGTCAGCAACGGCCCCTTTAAGCTGGTTTCCTGGGAGCATAACAAGCAACTCGTCTTCGAGCGTAACGAGGATTTTGCGATTGCGCCGAAGCCGAAGCTGAAACATGCCATCGCCAGCATTATCCCCTTCAACGCCGGCCTGCTGCCCTACGAGGGCGGCGAGATTGACTGGCGCGCCGACCAGGGCATTCCGGCCAGCGAGATCGAGCGCCTGCGCAGCGACCCCGTGTTGAGCAAGCAGTTGATCACGGTGCGGCGACCGGCCACCGCCTTCCTTTCGCCAGAGATTAACAAGCCGCCCTTCGATAATCTCGGCGTGCGCCAGGCGCTCCAGCATGCCATTGATCGTGAGGCCATCCTCTCCGTGATCTACCAGCTCGGCGAACCGGCCTACAGCCTGATCTCCCAGGATCAGCCCTACGCCATTGATCCCAAGAAGTATCCCGAGTTCGCCAGCGCCTACACGTTCGACCCCGAACTGGCCAAGAGCAAGCTGAAGGGGACGCCCTACGAGGGTGGCAAAAACTGGCCCGACGTCACCCTCACATTGCGCCCGGTTGGCCCGACCGGCAAACTGGTGGGTGAGGTGATCCAGCAGCAGTTGGCCCAGAATCTCGGCTTCACCATCAAGGTCGAGAATCCTGAGGATAGCCGCGTCTTCATCACCAACGTCTATGGCGGGAAGTACCAGTTCATCTTCTACATCTGGTACACCGACTATCCTGATCCGAGCAACCACTACAACGCGATCTACTACGGCCCGCCAGCCAAGCGCCGCTTCGTCTGGAAGAGCGCGGACTTTGACAAATTGGTGGACGCGGCGGCGGGCGAGCAGGATAAGGCCAAGCGCGCCGACCTGTACATTCAGGCCGAGCGCCTGCTGCTGAAGGAAGCCGCCTACATTCCGCTCTACTACGCATCCGCCGTGAACGTATTCAAGCCCTACATCAAGGGTGTCCCGCTGTCGAAGAGCGGCCTGCCGG
This sequence comes from uncultured Oscillochloris sp., assembly GCA_903920315.1. Taxonomy (GTDB): domain Bacteria; phylum Chloroflexota; class Chloroflexia; order Chloroflexales; family Chloroflexaceae; genus Oscillochloris. The sequence continues at coordinate 2,854 of CAIXLU010000599.1, read as the reverse complement.
TGACGGACGGCAGCGTGTATCGTGGGCAGAAGAGTTCGCTCTACCTTACCGACGACGTATAGCAGGGGGGGATGGCTTTGCGTCTTCGCGTCTTTGCGTCACACGAGTGCTTGGTTTGACGCAAAGGCGCAAAGCATCTTGCGCACTACCGCAAAAGGCACGCTGTCTTCCCAGCCGCCCGGCCCGTAAACGGGCGGGCTAGATTCTGCGAAGGCCGCTGAAGCGGCCGGCATGAGGCCGCTTCAGCGGCCTTCGTAGAATCTAGCCGGGGGCTTCAGCCCCCCGGCGGGCGGTGCCAGACAGCGTATCTTCTCTTGACGGCGTTACTTCTGTGGATTTATTGACAAAATAGAGTGAATATATTAAGATTTCTCCGCTGTTGGGGCAGTACCGTCATATGCCCCATACCTGAAGGAGAAACTCGATGCGGCAGATTTCCCGTTCTCGATCCCTGATCGCCTTAACCCTCCAGATTCTCATGGTCGTCGGCATGCTGGCCTCCTGTGGCCAGGCTCAGCCGACAGCTCAGCCCACTACTGCCCCGGCGGCCAGTCAGCCCACCACCGCCCCGGCGGCTACCGCCCCGGCGGCTACCGCCCCGGCGGCCAGTCAGTCCACCACCGCCGCTGGTCAGGCCGCTACGGGCGAGCCTCTGCTCCTGGGGGTCAGCGGCCCGCTCACCGGCAACAACGCTCAGTACGGTGCGCAGTGGAAGAAGGGCTTCGATCTCGCCCTTGATGAGATTAATGCCGCTGGCGGCGTGCGTGGTCGGCCCCTCGCCTACACCTTCGAGGATAGCCAGAGCGATCCCAAGCAGTCGGTGGTGGTGGCCCAGAAGTTCGTCGCCGACACCCGCATTCTGGCTGAGTTGGGCGATTTCGCCAGCCCCGCTTCGATGGCCGCCTCGCCAATTTACGAACGCGCTGGGTTGCTCCAGTTTGGCTTCACCAACTCGCACCCCGACTTTACCAAGGGTGGCCAGTACACCTGGTCGAACTCGATCAGCCAGGTTGACGCTGCACCACTTCACGCCGATTTTGTGGCCGATCTGGGACTCAAGCGGGTGGCCCTGCTGCACCTGAATACCGACTGGGGCAAGACGACCTACGAACTGACGGCCAAGCGCTTGGTCGAGCGCGGGGTTGAGGTTGTTGCTGTTGAGGCGTACCTGCCCGACGAGAAGGACTTCCGCACCGCCCTGACCACGATCAAGAATGCCAACCCCGACGGGATCGTCCTGGTCTCCTACTACACCGACGCCGCCCTGCTGGTTCAGCAGATCCGCTCTCTCGGTATCACGGTGCCGATTGTGGCCAATGGCTCAAACCACTCGCCTAAGTTCCTTGAACTGGGCGGCACGGCAGTTGAGGGCGTCTACCTCTCCTCAAACTTCTCGCCCGACGACCCGCGCCCCGAGGTGCAGGCGTACCTCAAGGCGTTCCGCGAGAAGTATGGCGAGGAGTCTGACTACTTCGCCGCCCACGCCTACGACACGATCAAGCTGATCGCCGCCGCAATTGAACTGGGTGGCCCCGACCGCACCGCCATCCGTGACGCCCTGGGCAAGCTGAAGGACGTGCCGAGCGTGATCTACGGCAAGGTCACGTTTAACCCCGAGACCCGCCGCGTGGCCGCGCCCAAAGACGCCCGCCTGATTGTCGCAGGCGGGAAGTTTACGCTCTGGAACGGTAAGCCGGTGGCGTCGCACTAATGTTGTGAAGGTACGGGATGAAGGGAACGCAAAGCACTCCCTTCTTCCCCTATCTCACTGTGGAGGTTTTTGATGTCTGATCTCTCAAAGCGCGAGCGCGTGGACGCCGCCCTCGTCGGTGCATCGGTTGACCGCGTGCCGGTCAGCGCATGGCGCCACTTCATTCCCGAGGAGCGCGGCAGCGCCACGCTGGCCGCCGTGACCCTGGCTCACTTCCAGCAGTTCGACTGGGACTGGATCAAGGTGAACCCGCGTGCCACGTATTACGCCGAAGCTTTTGGCAATACCTACGACTACGAGCGCTATGACGGTGTGTTACCACGGCTGATAAACGGCCCGGTGCGTACATCCGCCGACCTGGGCCGGATCACGCCGGTAAGCCCGACCGGCGGCGTCTTTGCCGAGCAGCTTGATGTGCTGCGCCGTATCCACACGGGGGCCGGCGGCGCACACTTTGTGCAGACGGTTTTCTCGCCGCTCTCGGTGCTGGCCTTCCTGACGGCGAGCCTGGGCGACCAGACACCGAGCCTGGGTCTCAGTTCGGACTACGGCCACCTGCGGGCGCTGATCCAGACCAATCCGCAGGGCGTCCACGCGGCCCTGGACGCGATTGCGACCACTCTGGCAGGCTACGCGGCGGCGAGTGTGGAGGCGGGTGCCAGCGGTCTGTTCTTCGCGATTGTGCGCCTGGCCCGCGCCGGTATTCTGAGCGCGGCGGAGTTTGCCGAGTTCGGTAAGCCCTACGACCTGCGCATACTGGATGCAGTGCGCGGCGCTCCCTTCAACCTCCTGCACATCTGCGGCCCGCAGGTCTATTTCGATCAGGCAGTGGATTACCCCGTCCATGCGCTGAACTGGGCCGCCGTGGGCCAGGGCAATCCCGGCATTGCCGAGGCCCGCGCCCGCACGGATAAGGCTCTGATTGGCGGGGTAGACGAGGCGGGCGCGATTCTGCGTGGCGTGCCGGCTGAGGTAGAGGCTGAGGCATCGGCAGCCCTCACCGCCAGCGGCGGGACGAAGTTCCTGCTCACCCCCGGCTGCGGTGTGGCGACCACCACGCCTGATGCGAACCTGCACGCCCTGCGTCGTGCCGCCAACCTAGCGGCGGCTGTGGGGGCGTGATTAATGTAGGGGCGTCGCAGC
>CAIXLU010000598.1 GCA_903920315.1 uncultured Oscillochloris sp. | reverse complement strand
GGCTATCGGCTATCGGCTATCGGCTATCGGCTATCGGCTATCGGCTATCGGCTATCGGCTATCGGCTATCGGCTATCGGCTATCGGCTATCGGCTATCGGCTATCGGCTATGATCCAAACCACGTGCGCCAGTTGCGGTGGCTCCCTCGTCGGCGGCTACTACGCGCTGATTGATCGGCCCGACCGCTATTGCCCTACCTGTATCGCCACTCGGTCGCGCTGCGCCACCTGCGGTGCGCCCCTGGGCGACCAGCATTGGCGTCTGCACGATGGGCGACTCCAGTGCGCCGGCTGTCACGCCACCGCCGTGTATGACCCGGATGAGGCCAAGAAGATCTATGCCGAGACGGTGTCGGCGGTGGTGGGCCAGTTTGGCATGGGTCTGAGTGTTGGTGTCGCCTTTCGCCTCGTGGATGCGCCCGCAATGAAGAATATCCGTGCGCAAGGCGGCGATAGCCCGCCCGAGGGCCATACCACCCTGGGCCTCTACCAGCGCATTGGCCACCTGCGCACGATCTACATGCTCTACGGGCTGCCCAAGCTCGGCTTTCGTACCACCGTGGCCCACGAATATGCCCACGCATGGCAGGGCGAACGTTGCCCGCTCCTGCGCGATCCCGTCCTGCGCGAGGGATTTGCCGAGTGGGTCGCTTACCATCACCTGCGTTGGATCGGCTGCGACCTGGCCGCCCAGCGCATGCTCAACGCGCCCCATCCCTACCGTCCCGCCCTTGAACACCTTCTTGGCCTTGAACTGCGCCTCGGCGCACCCGGTGTGATTGAGCATATTAAACGTGCCGAGTAGGGGCACAGCAGTGAGGGTGTCGCTCTACGACACCCTTACTGCTGTGCCCCTACGTGTATAAAAAAATGAACCTCACCAACGACCAACATCGCGCCATCCACACCCCCGGTAGCCTGGTGGTCTCTGCCGGTGCCGGTAGCGGCAAAACCCGCGTCCTTGTCGAGCGGTACGTGCGCCTGATCAGCACCGACAGTATCCCGACCGACGCGGTTCTGGCGATCACTTTCACCGAGAAGGCCGCCCGCGAGATGCGCGAGCGTGTCCGCGATACGGTTGAGGATCGCGCCCGCCAGACCCACGATGATCTCTGGCAGCATCTGCGCGCCGCTGTTGAGTCGGCCCGTATCGGCACTATTCACAGCTTCTGTGCCGATCTGCTCCGCGCCCACCCCGGCGAGACCGGACTCGATCCGTGCTTTCGCATCCTTGATGAGGTTGAGTCCGGGATTATGCTCGCCGATAGTGTGGACGAGGCGCTGCGCGAAATTGCCGACGCCCAATCTGCAATCCACAATCTACAATCTGCAATCCTCAATGAGTTCGGCCCGCCTGAGTTGCGCACAACCCTGGCCGAGATGCTGCGCGGCGGCGGCGAGGTTCGCGCCGCCCTGGAGTTGTTACCCGCAGATGCAGATTCACTCCGCGCCCGCTGGCGAGATGATCTCCGGCTGGCTCAAAATTCCGCCCTGGCTGAGCTTGTTGGTGGCGCAGACTGGCGCACTGCGTCCGGTACCATCCTCGGCCTGGCCCCGGTTGCCCCCGCCGCCGACAAACTCGGCGTCCAGGTGATCGCGACGGCGGATTGGCTTACCGCTCTGGCTCCCGGCGTCATGCCCGACTTCACGCTGATCAACGAGATCAAGCTGAATGTGGGCAGCAAGAAGCTCTGGCCTTCTGAGAGCAATCTGGCCAATGCTAAATCCGATCTCGCCGTGCTGCGCGATTCCTACCGTGCCGCCTCCGACCTGTTGAGCTTCGCGCCGGTGGCCGAGATCGAGGATCGCGCCGCCGAAACCGCCATTGCTCTGCGTGATCTCTACGACTTGGCCCGCGCACGCTACGCCGACACCAAGGCGCGAGCCGACGCACTCGACTTTGACGACCTTGAGGCCATGGCCCGCGACCTGTTGATACGTCACCCGCTGGTGCGTCGGCGCTGGCGGGCCGAACTACAGGCAATTATGG
>CAIXLU010000597.1 GCA_903920315.1 uncultured Oscillochloris sp. | reverse complement strand
TGGCCGGGAAACAGACGGATGGGTGCATTGAGATCGAAATGAAAGTAGACCAGTTTATTGACCAGGATATACTGGCCCGTGTGCAGCGAGGGTTCCATGCTTGTCCCCTCGATCTTAAAGTTCTGGACGATCCCGCGAACGATAAAAAAGACGAGCAGGATGAAGATTGCGGTCTCAACCAGCTCGCGGACGAGGTGGCGGACGCGCAGAGGCGGAGCTTCATCGGGTTGATCGTCGGGGACGTGCTCCCACAAGCCGTCGGCGGCGGGTGCGTCGGGAGGGGATGGTTGCATCCCGAGCCGATGGCGCGGCGGTGTCTGATCCATGGTATCCTTAGGCGCAGTACTCGGGTGCTGTGTGATACGACGCTTGCTAGGAGGCGGCGTGCAGAGCAACTTATGGGAGAGTTCCCCCCCAAACTCCCTCGCATTATACCCGAAGGATTCGCAAAACGCTAGGCTGTGCCTGTTTCGAGGAGTCTGCATGACCACGCCTCTCGCTGAACTTCTGACCCCGAGCGATGATGGAGCTTTTCATTGCGCCGCATGTCAATGGCGCTGCGCGCTCCGCCCCGGAGAGATCGGCCATTGCCATGTGCGTGCCGCCACAGAGGAGGGGATCACCCTGCTGAACTTTGGGCTGATCAGCGGCGCAGCTATTGGTCCCGTGGAGGATCACCGGCTCTGGCACTTTTTTCCCGACACACTTATGCTCTCGATTGGTGGCTGGGGCTACGCATTCACCACCGATCAGCAGCGCGGCCCCTACGCCACTATTCCCACCGACCCGGCCAAGCAGCGTCGCCTCGACGCCGAGCGGGCAGCGAACTTCGCCCTAGAGAAACTCTGTCGCGGGGTGGTCTGGGCCTATGGCGAGCCAGCCGTCTCTCATGAGTACGTCCTCGCTCTGCTCCAACTCAGCCGAGCCTCCAGCCGCGTCACCGCCCTCTGCACCACCGGCGTTCTCACTCCCGAAGCCCTGGAATCGTTCGCGCCCTACCTCGATGCGATCAGCTTCGATCTGCGTGGGTTCAGCGATGCCTCATACGCTCGCCTCGGCGGCATTCCTGATTGGCGGGAGTGTCTGGCGATCATTGCTCAGGCCCACGCCCGCTTCCACTGCCATATCGAGGTGAGTACGCGCATCCACAACGGGGTGAACGACAGCCTCGATGAACTGCGTGAACTGGCGGCGTGGATCGTTGCGAACCTCGGCGACCATACGCCCTGGCACGTGATCCCCGGAGACGCTGGTAGCGAGACGGCGGCATCGGTGGTACGGGCTAAGCGCATCGGTCACGAGAGCGGGCTGCACTATGTCTACGGTGCCGAAGTTACTCAGGCCACCCGCTGCCCCGGCTGTCAGGCCACGCTGATCACTCGCACCAACGGCGTGGCCCGTCTGATTGGCCTCAAGGATGGTCTCTGCGAGGTATGCAATCACGATGCGCAGATCCAGCTCTCGATCTTTAAGCAGCGTGCGGATAGGGCAGAAAGAGAGAGCAAGGGCTGAGCAGCGATAGAATTGTGTATGATGAATCGTGCATTGCGAACGGAATAAGTATATGCGGGCAGTAGATCTGATCGCAAAGAAGCGAGATGGTGGCACGTTCACCAGCACAGAGATTTCCTGGTTGATCACGGGCTATGCTGCCGGTGATATTCCCGACTACCAGATGAGCGCCTGGGCGATGGCGGTAGTGCTGCGTGGGATGGACGACCGCGAGACCGCCGATCTGACCCTCGC
>CAIXLU010000596.1 GCA_903920315.1 uncultured Oscillochloris sp. | reverse complement strand
GGATAGGCTCGCACGCACCAACTCAGATAATTCACCACGCCCTGGTGGATAATCTGCACCCCTTTCGGCTGTCCGGTTGAGCCAGAGGTGTAGATCACATAGGCCAGATTGGCTGGCGACATAACCACCGTGGGGTTGGCGTTATTCGCCGTTGGTTCACGCTGATCGATCACGACGATCTGCTCTGCCCAAAGATTGAGGTGTTCGCAACGCCCTGCCTGGGTGACGATCACGCGGATCTGGGCATCTTCCCGCATAGAGATCAGCCGCTCAGCGGGATAGTTCGGGTCGAGTGGGAGGTAGGCACCACCCGCCTTGAGAATCCCCAGCAATCCGACCAGCAGATCAAGCGAACGCTCCACACAGATGCCAACCAGCACCTCTGGCCCGACCCCGCGTGCAATGAGCGCATGCGCCAGTTGATTTGCCCGCTCGTTCAGCTCACGATAGCTCAGGTGCTGATCTTCATAGACGACGGCGGGAGCGGTGGGGGTACGCTCCACCTGGGCCTCAAATAGTTGGTGGAGGCACTGATCGGCGGGGTAGTCTGTGGCGGTAGCATTCCAGGCAACCAACAACTGGTGTTGTTCAGCCGCGCTCAGCAGGGGCAGCAACGTAACCGGGAGATCCGGGTTAGCGACGATCCCGGCCAGTAATGTCTGGTAATGGTCGGCCATGCGCTCAATGGTGGCCCGCTCAAAAAGATCGCAATTATAGTTCCACACCGCCGTCAGTTCATCGCCCCGTTCCCAAATCGTAAGCGTCAGATCGAACTTGGCGACGGGATGTTCAACTGCGAACGGGCTGAAGATAAGCTCACCGAGCGTCAGTTCCTCCTGGCGATTATTCTGGAGGACGAACAGCACCTGAAAGAGTGGGCTATAGGCGAGGGTGCGCTCGGGCTGGAGGGTTTCGACCACTAGCTCAAACGGCACCGCCTGGTGCTGGTCGGCATCCAGCGTCACTTGACGCACACGCGCCAGCAATTCGCGGAAGCTGGGGTTGCCCGTCAGGTCGGTGCGTAGGACGAGCGTATTGACGAAGAAGCCAACCAGCGGCTCAACCTCGATGTTTTGCCGGTTGGCGATGGGCGTGCCAACACAAACATCCTCCAGCCCGGTATAGCGCGACAGCAAGACGGCGAACGCTGCCTGCAAAGCCATAAACAGCGTTGCGTCGTGGGCCTGCGCTAGCCGTTTGATCGCCCTGGTCAGCGGGTGGGCCAGCGTGACCGAAAGATGATCGCCACAATGCTGCTGGATCGCCGGGCGCGGGTGATCGGTCGGCAGGGGCAGGAAGGGCGGCGCATCGGCGAGTTGCCGTTTCCAGTAGGCCAACTGCTCCTGCAATATCGTGCCTTGGAGCCACTCACGCTGCCAGAGGGCGAAGTCGGTGTACTGAAGTGACAGCGCGGGTAGTCCGCCCGCATGGCCCCCGCGCTGCTGGGCGTACAGCGCCGACAGCTCGCGGGTTAGGATGCCCATTGACCAGCCATCGGAGATGCTATGGTGCATGGTGACAAACAGGACGTGTTCCTGGTCGCTCAGGCGCACCAGCAGCACCCGCCACAGCGGGCCAGAGGCCAGATCAAAGACATAGTTGGCCTCCTGGTGGGCCAGCCGGGTCACTACGTTGGCTTGTCCATCGCCGGGCATTGCCGACAGGTCGATCTGGTGTAAGGTGAAGCCAGGCGGGTTTATCTGCTGATAGGCTTGGCCTGCAATCTGCGCGAAGCTGGTGCGCAGGATCTCGTGACGGGCTTCAATCTGTGCCCAACTAGCGCGAAATGCCTCCAGATCAAGCGGGCCATACATACGCAGCGCGGCGGGAATATTGTAGGTGCCGCTCGCCCCTTCCAACTGCGCGAGAAACCAGAGCCGCTGCTGGGCAAACGAGAGTGGTAGCCGCTCCGGGCGTACGCTTGGCACAATCGTCGTGACGGGGGCGACCGGCTGGTGCTGGCGCAGAAAGGCCACGACCTCTGGCTTGCGCTCTTTTAAGCGGGTCACAAGGTCGGGTGACAACGTCCCCGCTGGCGCATTAATTCGCAGCGCATCGCCATCAAGCCAGAGCTTGATGTCTTGGTGTGCAAGCTCCGTAACAAAGGTGACGATGTCAGTCATAGCGAGATCTCTTCACGCTCAGTAGTCGGGTCGGCCTCTAGCTGCTGGATGGTTCGGCTCAGGATGAGGTGGTCGATCTGCTCGGCAAGCTCGGCAATCGTCGGCGCGCTGAAGATGGTGCGCAGCGCAACCTCAACCTGGAAGTGCTGGCGCAGCCGTGACGTTACCTGGGTCGCCAGCAGCGAATGGCCGCCAATGGCAAAGAAATGGTCGTGAATGCCGATCCGCTCAAGCCGCAAAACCTCCTGCCAGATTCGCACGAGCAGCGCCTCGGTCGGCGTGCGCGGCAGGACGTAGCGGTCTGCCGCGCCGGATTGAGCAGCGTCCAGCGCGGGGATCCGCTTGCGGTCAATCTTGCCATTCGGCGTCAGGGGCAGCGTATCCAGCACGACGAAGTGGCTCGGCAGCATATAGCTGGGCAGGCGTTTGGCTAGGAATTCGCGCCACTGGGGCGCAACGGACAGGATCTCTTCTCGCTGATTGCGGGTGACATAGGCCACGAGGTGTTGCTCACCATTGGCGGCGATCTGAAGCACAACCACGCTCTGTTCCACCGCCTCGTGCTGATCCAGCACCGCCTCGATCTCGCCTAGCTCAATGCGGAAGCCGCGCAGCTTCACTTGGTTATCCAGACGACCGAGAAACTCCAGTGTGCCATCGGCGCGGTAGCGCGCTGCGTCACCTGTGCGGTAGAGACGTGCATCAGGATCGGCGACAAAGGGATTCGGCAGAAAGACGGCGGTAGTGCGCTCAGGATCATTCAGGTAGCCCCGCCCCACCCCGATCCCGCCGATGCACAGCTCACCCGGCACGCCGATAGGCACAAGCTGGAGTTGCTTGTCTAACACATAGAGCCGCACATTCGGCAAAGGTCGGCCAATCGGGACGGTGACGGTGTCCGGTGGGAATGGCGCGGTGATGATATGGTGGGTCGAGTCGTCCGAACATTCGGCGGGGCCATAGGCATTCAGGATGGGGATGTGCGGGTAGCTGGCGAGCCAGAGGTTACAGAGGTTAGGCGGCAAAGCCTCGCCGGTGAGCGAGAGCCAGCGTAGGGCAGCGAAGCTGGGCCGCAGCCCGCCGTCGGCGTTCAGTTCGTCCAGCATAAAGCGGAACAGTGACGGCACCACCTCCAGCACCGTGATGCGCTCCTGCTCAGTGTGACACAGCAGCGCGACCGGGTCGCGGGCGATCTCATCGCTGAAGATCCGCACCGTGCCGCCGACCAGCAGGACAGCCAGGAATTGCCAGAGCGAGATGTCGAAGCCAGGGGGGGCAGTCTGCGCTAGTTTGTCGCGGGCTGTCAGGCCGTGGTCGTGGATCTTGGCGCGCAGATTGTTCAGCATGCCCCGATGCTCGATCATTACACCCTTGGGCACGCCGGTCGAACCCGAGGTGAACAGCACATAGGCCAGATGTGCTGGGGTGGAATAGTTGATAGGATGAGACGTGGGCTGGCGTGTGAGCAACTCCGCATCGGCGTCAAAGCAAATGATCGCCGCGTCCTGGCCGGCGAGACGTGCGACATACTGTTGCTGAGTCAAGATCATACGAGCGCCCGACTGGGTCAGGAGCGTGGATATGCGCTCATCAGGCAAGGCCGGGTCGAGCGGCATGTAGACCCCACCCGCCTTGAAGATCGCCAGTAGGCTGATGATTGTCTCCGCCGAGCGTTCCAGGCAGACGCCGACGATGGCCGCTGGGCCGAACGAACTGCCGACACCACAGGCACGCAAATGATGGGCCAACTGATTCGCCTGCTCGTTCAGCTCGTGGTAACTCAGGCAGGCGAGGGCTGCGCCGGGAGCGGGCTGCCAGCGGATCGCCTCAGCCTCCGGGGACTGCGCCGCCTGTAGCTCGAAGAGGGTATGGTAGCAGGCGTCGCCCGCATTCGCCGTAATATCGCTGTTCCACTCAACCAGCAGTTGCTGACGTTCCGCCGCCGTCAGCAACGGCAGACCGCCGACTGGCTGATCGGGGTTGGCGACAATCGCCTCAAGGAGAACCTGGAAGTGTCCAGCCATACGCTCGATGGTGGCACGGGCAAATAGATCCGTGCTGTACTCGAACACGGCGTACATCCCCGGCTCCAGCTCCTGCATCACCAACACCAGATCATGTTTGGCAACTGCGTACTCCACCTCACGGTGCTGCACCGTCACACCGGGGAGCGTCAGGGCATCGGTGCGATTATTCAGCAGGTTGAACATCACCTGGAAGATCGGGCTGTGGGCCAGCGAGCGTTCCGGCTGAAGGGTTTCGACCAGCAGCTCAAAGGGGATCGCCTGGTACTGGAATGCCGCAAGCGCTGTCTGGCGAACTTGGGCCAGCAACGCACGAAAGGTTGGGTTGCCTGACAGATTGTTGCGCAGCACCAGCGCGTTGAGGAAGAGACCAATTAACGGTTCTATTTCGGACAGCGGGCGATTGGCGATAGGCGTACCAATCAGAATGTCATCCTGGCCGGAATAGCGGGCGAGTAGGACGCTAAACGCGGCCTGCAACGTCATAAACAGGGTGGCGTTCTGCGCTTGCGCAAGCTGTTTGATCTGGCGCACCAGTTCCGGGGGCAGTAGAAGCACAACATGATCGCCCTGGCCGCTCTGCACGGCGGGGCGCGGATAATCGGTCGGCAGTGTCAAGAGCGGCGGCGCATCTGCAAGCTGCTGCCGCCAATAGGCCAACTGCGCCTGGAGTTCTTCCCCCTGGAGCCATTGGCGCTGCCAGACGGCATAATCGGCATACTGAATAGCCAGTGCCGGGAGGTTGATTGGTGCCTCGCTCGCCACCTGGGCGTACAGGGCCGAGAGTTCATGCATCAAGATGCCCATTGACCAACCATCAGCAATGGTGTGGTGCAAGGTCAGCAGGAGTACATGCGCGGTCGCGTTGAGCCGAAGCAAACTGACCTGCCATAAGGGGCCATTGGC
>CAIXLU010000595.1 GCA_903920315.1 uncultured Oscillochloris sp. | reverse complement strand
GGCTATCGGCTATCGGCTATCGGCTATCGGCTATCGGCTATCGGCTATCGGCTATCGGCTATCGGCTATCGGCTATCGGCTATCGGCTATCGGCTATTCTAGTAGTCCACGTCAGCGGCGCGGGCGAGCAGCAGTCCGCCAATGATGGGCAGGGCCAGGGCGGCGATCACTACCGTACCCACGATGATGCCGAGTGGTGTGCTGTAGGCGGCGACGACTCGCTCCCATTGGGTAAGGGTGAGGTAGGATGCCATGGCGATACCGGCCATTCCCACGGCCATGCCGCTGTAGCGCATCTGGGCCAACTCGGTGACAGCCTCCTCACGCCGTCGATCCGATGACTGGATGGCGTCGTAGGCGGCTTCGCAGCGGCGGGCCAGCACATCCTGGGGCTGGCTGACGGCAACGCTCAGGTGGCTAAGCAGGGTGGCCTGGCGTGCGGAGGAGGTCTGCTCGGCCAGGGCGGCCACGACCTGCTGGGGAGTGGCGATGCCGCCGGATTCGAGGTTGGCTCCCTGTCGCGTGAGCAGGTAGCCCCACTCGTCGCGCAGCGGACCTTCTGGCATATCCACCAGCACACGCTCAAGGGCCGTGCGAAACCCGCTACCGCTCCTGAGCAGTGCGCTCATCCGTCCGAGGGCTGCCGTCAGGTCGCGGTCAATCAGGCCGACGTAGCGGGCTTCGGCGAGGGTGAGCAGGACCCAGATCAGGACGGCGGCGAAGGGCGCGGAGAGGGCCAGGGCCAGGAAGATGGGTGCGGCGAAGCTAAGGGCTGCGGCGACGATGGCCACCACTCCGGCACAGATGATCACCATCCGGCTCGGATCAATCGTCGTCGGCACCCACACCAGGGCCGGGTCAGGGCGTGGCCGGGAGCCACCATGCCGTCGGGCGGAAACTTTGGATTGGGCCAGGGCCAAGGCCAAAGCCAGCCGGTCACGCAGAAGCAAGGTAGAAACCAACAGGACGGCGGAGACCAGGGCTGGCGGCGTGGCACTGATGAGCCAGGCGCTGGCGGGATGGGTGGTTGTGGCAAGGAGATCAGACATGGGCGTTCCCTCGATAGGCAGCGAGTGCGGCGTCCACGGGGATGAGAGCGTCGGGACTCAGTTCACCGGCGGCGCAGAGCAGAGACAGGGCGGCGCGGCGGGTACGCAACACCTCGACGGCGGCGGAGTCCGAGAGGCGGGACGGGTCGGCGGAGGCTAGGATGTCGGCTGCGTCGCGGGCGCGGCCCTGGGTAATGGCGGCCTCGGCGCGAACGGCGGCATCGCGGGCCGCGTGATCAGATGACTCGCCGGCCACGATCATAGCGGCCAGGGCAGGCCAGCCACCGGCGGGCGTGTGAGCCGCATAGAGGGCCAGGTTTGTGGCCACACCCTCGTAGATCGTGCGCGCCTCGTCCCAGCGGCGGGCACGCAGAGCGGTGGAAACCTGATCGGCGATCTGGCGGCCCGTATCGGCGTAGCGCGAGGCGACGGCAAGATCGATCTCCAGGGCACGCTGGGCGGCGGCAGCCAACCGCCCATCGTGGCGATCCGCCCAGGCCCGGCGCAGAATGGCCAGCGCCTGCTCACAACTACCCGCACGGATCACCCCATCGGCGCGGGCGATTGCCTCGGTGACGGCGGCGCGGGTGCTGGAGGCAGATCGCACCTGGGCGTGGGTACCAAGCAGATGCAGCCGACGGGTCAGGGCGTCGGGGGTACGATCTTCCCCCGCCCACACCAGTTCGTCGCCCTGAGCAGACGCCGCTACCCGCCAGAGCATCCCGCCCTCGGACGGCTCCGACCAGGCCAGACGCACAATACGCGGGCGCAGCCGTCCAACCACATCCTCGGTTCCGTTCAGTAGCAGCAGTTCGTCAATATAGCGCCGCCCGCCAACCTTCTCGATATGCACCACCACCTGAAAGTTATCGCAGGCATCTTCCAGGGCGTTCTCACGTCGGCCCTCGTAGATATAGGCTCCCGGCATTGCTGCGCAGTCGGCGAATCGCAGCACGGCGCGGGCCGCCGAGCGGGCGTGAATGGTCGTCACGACCGCATGACCGCTCACCGCCACCGCCAGAATAGCCCCAGCCTCGTCGGCGCGGGTTTCGCCAGGAGCCACCAGCGAAGGTGTCTGGCGCAGCACCTCACGGGCGGCGCGACCAAACGCCCCCGGCTCTAGGGCGCTCTGCACGAGCTCGCGGGTCCAGGCGCGGTGGCGCACATTGATCTCCTGAGTATTATCCTCAATAGTGATCACGTGGGGTTCACCAGGCCATGAATTGACAATCGCCTCCAGCAGGGCCGTCTTGCCGCTGCCGGTTTCGCCCGCGATCAAGAAGGAGCAACCGGCCCGTACCAGGAGGCGCAGGAGATCGCCCACAGTCGCGTCGCACGCCCCGCGTGAAATAATGTCATCGAGACCCCAGGCGGAGCGGCGACCACGGCGGATACAGATCAGGGCACTCTCCTCGGGCGTGCAGGGCGGGATGGTGACGTGGACACGAGTGCCGTGAGCCAGGGGCAGCGTATCCTGGGGATGGGCGCGGCTAAGGGAGACATTGAGCCGGGCCGCCAGAAGCAGTGCGCGGTCGAGGGGCTGGCGCGAACTGGTGAAGTGTTCGGGGGCCATCGCGAAATCCGCGCCTTCCTCCTGCACCATAATCATATCCCCAATGATCTTGACCTCCTGGATGCGTTCGTCGTCAAGGTAGGGCTGGGCCGGCCCCCAGCCAAGCGACTCCTGGAAGAGATGCAGGAGGCCCGCATCATCCGTAGGCAGGCTGCGCAGAGGGCCAAAACCCTGCTCGATCTGGCGGCCAATCAACTCGCGCAGCACACGCAACACCTCTGGGTCGCGCAGCGACGCCGGGGAGACCGGGTCGAGCAGTGATGCGTCAAGCCGATCCAGCAGGGCGTCGCGCACAGCTTGGAGAATGGCGGGATCGTCGGTGGAGGCGGACTGCGGACGGCGGGAGGCTACGGACGTGATGGAGGATAATCCTCCGTCCTCAATTACTGTAAGCGGGCGGGATGATGGTTGCATCACATCTCCTCTTGCGCCGTTCGTAGTGGCGGATTCAGCACCAGGCGGCTGAAGCTGCCACTACGAGCGGTAAAGCTGACACCTGACACCTGACACCTAACAACCTCACGCCATCGCCGGTGCGGCGGGCCTGTCCCCCTGGAACCCGGCGACGAGGCGACGCCAGGGGCTTGTGCGGGGCATGGGCAGGCTCGGCGAAAGACCGATGCGGGAGCAGAGGGTTTCGATCACGCGATGCGTGGCCTGGGTGAAGGAGCTGTGCGGCCCCAGGTCGAGCATGGAAATATAGCGGTCGTACTCGTCGGCCATACTGGCCAGGCGCGGCGAACGGGGCAGGGTGCCGAGTGCGCCAACCTGCGGGTAGCGGCGGGAGAAAAGGCTAGCCACATCGCCAACGGTTGACGTCACGCCGCGCTCGGGTTCCATAAAGAGCAGCAGGCAGTGATCAAGGCGCGTAGGGATGTGATCATTGAAGTGGTCGAGCATATGGCCGACGCCCATGCGCTCGCGGGCACCGGGAGGTGCGGGCAAAATCACCGTGCCGCCCTGCTGAAGCACGTGGGTTGCGTAGGGCCGACGCAGATAATCAGGCGGGGTGTCAATCAGCACGAGATCATAGCCATCCGTCGCTGATACCCCTTCAAAAAAACTCTGCCAGTCGGGCAAGCGTACATCGTTCTCGGCGCGGGCCACGCTATGCGAACCGATCAGAAAATCAATATCGCCCCAGCCTGTGCTGCCGCCCCTGGTATACTCGGGCGCGTAGATGAAGGGCCGAATGCCGGTGGGATTCCAGTAGGCCGGGCCGCGCTGGATCAGGTGCAGGTAAGAGGGAGCGCTGGAGGGGACGCGGAAAGCCGGCACCAGCCCTGGGTTCGAGATGTCGCTGTCCCAGACGAGGACACGCAGGCCGCGCCGACGCAAACCCTCGGCCAGCACGCAGGTGGCGAAGGTCTTGCCGATGCCGCCCTTGGCCGCGCCTACCGCCACTACGGGCAGACGACGCGAGCCACCGCCGGAGGCCAGACCAAGCTGTGCGCCGATCCAGGTAACCACATCGTCGGCATTGGCCATACTGACGGCGGGGATACCGGCGCTCTGGGCATCGTTCAGGGCCGCACGGGACGGGCCGTAGAGGTTGAGCAGCACGCGCACTCCCGCCTGCTGAGCAATAGCCGCGCTGCGCCAGAGGTCGGGCAGAGGCACGCTACGGCTATCATCAAGATAGAGGGCGTCGGGCGGGCGCTCACTGGAGAGCAATCGGTGAACCTGATCGAGTCGCGAAGGTGTCAGTACCGCCAAATCACGTAAGGATTCGATGCGGGCATGGAGTCCGTCGAGCGCACTGAAGATCACCAGTTCCATGAGAATTCTCCTTTGATGATTGCAGATTTCAGATTTCAGATTGCAGATTGAGCACGTTATACGCCACAATCCACAATCC
>CAIXLU010000594.1 GCA_903920315.1 uncultured Oscillochloris sp. | reverse complement strand
GTGTACCGCCTCCTGAGCGCCCGTTAACTATTTCTGGGTCTAGTAGACGCCAGCGGGTCTCCTTGCCCTGTTCCGATGGCCATGCTATCATCAGGCCGATATAGTGATTGCGGATCAAACGACAGGAACTATGGCGAACGACATCCCCATTAGTGATCGTGAGCGGGAGATTTTGCGCCTTGTTGCCACGGGAGCGTCAAACCAACAGATCGCTCAGCAACTGACTATCAGTATTAACACGGTCAAGGTGCATCTGCGAAATATCTTCAGTAAAATCGGCGTTGTCTCGCGCACCGAGGCGACGGTCTATGCGATTAGTAATGGTCTCGTGGCGGTTGATATGGAGGCTGTGGCCCTGTCGGCGACGATGCCTGAGCTGCTAGAGGACGAGGTGACGAATGAGGCGACGGATCTCGGTGTGGAGGAGGAGCCTGCGTCTCTCGTTATCCCCGACGAGCCGGTAGTTCGTGTCCCTGACCCAGCCCCGATCCCGATCCCGCTTCCGCCATCCCGCCGACTGCCGCTCTTCATCGGGATTGCTGTTGGTCTCGCGCTGCTGATTGCGGTGGCTGTGAGTGTGCAGATCGTCAGCCGTCCTGCTGCTCCAACGGAGACGCCAACCCAATCCAGCATCGCGCCCGCTACCCCCGATCCCAATCAACGCTGGTTCCTGCGCGCCCCGCTGCCTAACTCACGTGATGACGCCGCGCTCACAGCCTACGACCAGGAGCGCAAGCTCTATCTGATCGGCGGGCAGGTTGATGGTGTTCCCAGCGCCGCTGTTGACCGCTACGACCCCGAGAGCAACCTATGGGTCTCGCTGACGGATAAGCCGACCGCTGTGAGCCACGCAGGTGCCATTGTGCTGCGCGGTCGGATCTATGTTCCCGGCGGCGAACTGGCAGGCGGCAAGGTCAGCGACATCCTTGAGATCTACGACCCGCACGAGCGCCGCTGGGATCATGCCGCGCCGCTGCCGGCTGGGCGTAGCCGCTACGCCCTGGTGGCGATAGAGGGCCAGATCTATGTGATTGGCGGGAGGGATGCGACGCAGGCCCGGAGCGAGATTTTTATCTATAACCCGGAAAGCGACATATGGAGCGAGGGACCACCGTTGCCCTCACCACGACAGGATGCCGGGGCCGCAGTCGTGTCGGGGCGAATTTTTGTGGTTGGCGGTGTTGGTGACGGCGGGGTACTGCGCGAGAGCATTCGTCTTGACCCGTCACTGGATGGGCGGAGTTGGGATGTGATGGCTCCCCTGCCCCAGCCAATGATCAGCCCCGGTGCCGTCTCGGTGATCAACACGCTGCTTATTTTTGATGCTGCCGCCGCTGCGGGCTGGCAATACGATCAGACCGCAGATGCCTGGCAGCCTCTCGATATTCCGGTGTCCGCATCCCTCGCCCCCAGGTGCATCCTGCTCGAATCGAGCATCTACTTCCTGTCCGGTCGATCTGCGGCGGTCAGCGGCAAACTCAGCGAGTACCGTGTGATCTACACGACGTTTGTCCCTGGCAGAGCGCACTAAGGGACGCGGATCTTTTTAATGATCCCATCACAGGCGTCATGTCACCCTGAGCGAAGCGAAGGGTCTGCCACGAAACTGGGAAAGATGCTTCGCTTCGCTCAGCATGACATGTGACGCCGGGATATTAAAAAAAATCCGCGTCCCTAAGAGATTGTCTCACGCAGAGCGTCCCGGCAATTAATCCTACTCCGCGAGACGGTAGCCCACACCCCACTCGGTCAAGATGATGTCGGCGTCGGGGTTCACCTCAGCGAGCTTGGCGCGCAGACGACGGACATGGACATCAACCGTGCGTGCGTCGAGATACTCATCCTGCGCCCAGACGTGGCGGAGCAGCGCCTCGCGGCTAAAAACCTGGCCGGGGCTACGTACAAGGAAGGCCAGGAGATCGAACTCGCGGGGGCGCAGATCCAGCGTGACGCCCTGGAAGGTGGCCCGACGGCGGATCTGGTCAATCTCTAGGCGCAGAGGCGTGGTGGGTGGGGTGTCGGCGAGGCGGGCGCGGAGGGCAGATACCTCGGCGGAGCGCCGCAGCAGAGCGCGGGCGCGGGCGGCCAGTTCACGGATGGAAAAGGGCTTCACCACATAATCATCGGCACCCAGTTCCAGGCCAACCACGCGGTCAATCTCGTCACCGCGAGCGGTGAGGACAATGACCGGAGTCTCTTGGCCACGGGCGCGGATGCGGCGCAGCACCTCAAAGCCATCAATACCGGGCAAGCCAATATCAAGCAGGATCAGATCCACCGGCAGTTCGGCAGCGGCCAGGGCGGTATCTCCACGAACGGCAACCTGGACGGTGAACCCCTCGCGCTCAAGGCGCTCGCGTAGCGCGGCCACAATCGCGGGTTCGTCATCAACGATCAGGATGCGCTGCATGGCTACGGTCGTCGTCCCAACTCACCGGCCTGCCAGCGGATATTCCCGCGCAGGAGCAAGTTTGATGAGCGCAGCTTATAGGAGAGATCCGACGCCATATTGCGCATCACCTTGTAGCCAATGCGCGGATTCCGCTCGCAGAGCGAGGCAAAATCGCGTTCCCTGATCACCAGGAAGACACACGCATCAACGCAGGTGACCGTAGCTGATCGGGTGGCCCCGCCGAGCAGCACCATCTCCCCAAAGCTCTGCCCACCATAAAGCATATTAATCGTGCTGGGGATCATCGCGCCCTGAGCCGAGCGCGTGATCAGCGAGACCCGCACGCAGCCTTCCATAATGATAATCAACTCGTCGCCATCGTCGCCCTCATTAAAGACAACCTGGTTTGCGCCCATCTTTTGAACTCGGCACAGACCGGCGAGTTGTAGTGTGTCATCATCCGTCATGCCGCTGAAGATCTCGACGCGGCGCAGGTAATCCACGACGTTCGTGCTCATGGGTGACGTTCCTTGGGTTGTGAACAGGGACGACCAGTATATCATAATCGTATGGTGCCTCGGACTAGCTCTTTGTCCCACGAACAAAAATATCCGGCCAGGGCTTAAACGTCGTGGGGAAGGTGTCACGGGAGAGCAGCGCGTTGCCAAGGCGTACCGTGCGGTAGACATCAACGCGCAGACCACCACGGGCGGTGTCGCTTTTGCGTATGCTGCCCACCGGCTGCTCCGGGTCGTTCACATAAACCGGCTCGCTGGGTGCGGGGATACGCTCAAGAATTGTGTAGTCCATCGCCACGCTGCGACCCGTGGGCGATCCGTAAAGGCCAATGCCGAGTGTTTGGTCTTGGAGATTGACCATACTCTGCATCAGCAGCCAGCCACCGGTGTCGTTGGTGAAGCGCATATCCTGCGCGCCGGTGAAGATTGCCGCGTCGAGACCAGGGGGTTCGCCACGTTCCTCATACCAGCCAATACGGAACGAGTGTTCGTGACGCTCGGTGATCGGCAGGCCACCCCAGAATGCGGCCCGAAAGACGGTGGTGCTCACCTGACAGAGTCCGCCGCCCCATTCCTTCTGGGTGCGGTTCTGGATGATCGCGTAGCCCTCCACAAAGCCATTCTTCGCCGTGACCGGGCCAAGGTTCTGGTTGAACGAGAACGTGCCGCCAGGCGGGATGAGGATGCCGTTCATCTGACGTGCGCCCGCCTGAATGTTGGTAATTCGGTACTGCTCAGATTTGGCGAAGGAGCTGAGCCCCAGCGCAATCTGGGCGGTAATGCCGAGGCTGGCCAGGTTTGTCTCGTTTACGGGCGGCGGTAGGGCAACCAGGGGAAGAGTGATGGTGCGCGGATTGCCAAGCAAGGCGGCGTTGATCTGGGCCAGCGCCTGACCCGCATCGAGGCCGCGACCCGCATTGCCTGGGGTGAGAATACGCAGTCCAGCACCATCGTTCCAGCTCACGCGGGGCAGGCTCCCTTCCTCGCGCAGGGCGGTGGAGACGGGCAGCAGAGCGCTGCGGATGGGTGCCTGATCAATGTTTATGGCGACAGTAGGGCGTCCATCTGTCCCGGTGAGATGGCGCAGGCTGATCCAGCCAGCAATCTGCTCGACCGGCCACTCCCAACGACAGTTCGGCGCACAGCGGCTCTGCGAACTCTCCAGCCGGATCGGGCCTGCAAGTAACACATGCAGTCGCTCAACAGCGGGAGCCATGTCGGAGTCGCGCACACGCGGCTCAAGAGTGCGCGTGCGCAGAGGAACCTCCTGACGCTCAAGGCTCTGGGCCATCGCCGTCATCTCGGCCAAGGTCGTATCCACCAGCACCTGCACGCCCCATACCTCAGGGCGCACCTGCACATCGGCCCCGGCCAGAGAAAGATCGGCGTCCGTCGGCGCAACCTCAACGCCGGACGCAAGATCTAGCAGGTAGCGCTGCATCACCGTCTGGTCAACCATGAGCCGCAGCGGCAGATCCACTCCCTGATCCCATACGGCGGCGGTGGTGCGCAGATTATCGGCCCGTGCGTCTGTGCGCCCAATGGTCAGAGCCTGGGCCACCGCCGTCTCTACGTCCAGGCGCACGCCGATCTCCTCGGCGCTCGGTAGCCAGGTTTGATCGCCGTAGCTAATGCTGATCGGGTTATAGAGAAAGGAGCCGTAGCGCCGCTCGATCTCGCGTCGGGCTGCGTCGGCAGTCATGCCGCCCACCGACACACCGCGCACACTGATGTGGGGATAGATGCGCTGGGCGAAGTCGCGCTCACCGAAGAGAACCACCGCCGCCGCCACAGCGGCCACGAGGGCAGTCAGGGTGAACAGCACCAGCAGCCACTCAAAGAGTCTGCGTATGAAATTCCACACACTCATCATCAGCGACATTGACGATTCTCAACACGCTGACGCAAAGGCGCAAAGACGCAAAGTGATGTACCCCATAACCCGTCTCACCCTTTGCGTCTTTGCGTCTTTGCGTCACATGCGCGTATGGCTTGGTGCATCCATACCTGCCACATGCTCAACCAGCACCGCCGCCATGTCTACATCCGTGCCAACCAAGAGCCGGTAGGTCGCCCCCACCGCCGTGTTTAGGTTCGGTATAGGCACGTCGTCATGCAGCGCCACGATCTGGCTGGCCCGCACTGTGGCCTGCTCCACCAGACAGAGCGTTGCCGGCCCTGCGCAGCTCAGCACATCCTCACCGATCCCGTCGCCCCAGATCCGCAGCCCGCCCGCGCCAGTGCCCACATGCACCACGTTTTTGGCCAAAGGCCGTAGCCCGCGATCTGCACAGGCGTGGAGCAGGTCTGCCAGATCGGTACCAACCAGCAGGACTGCATGCCCATCACACTCCAGCGCCGCCGCCCGGATCGGTGTTCGACCACGCCCGTGCGCCAGCAGCATACCCAGATCCCAGATCGCGGTGAGTGCGTGGCTGAGCGGGTCAGGTGGCACAAAAGCCAGCCCGTAGCCGCGATCCGCCTGGGCTAGGAGCAGGCACGAGCCATCCCCGGCCAGCGTCAGCGGCCCATGCCGATGCAGGCGCATCCCGCCACGCTGCTCGCCCGCATCACCCACCACCACATCCATCTGGAGCGGCGGAAGAGACTCGATCAGATCCTCCGGTAGATCCGCCCAATTGCCCAGAGGTCGCTGCTGCTCCAGTGCAGCGGCGAGCGACTGGCTGTTCGTGTGCAGTGTTAGCGGCAAACCGAGCAGTGGCAGCCACAGCGTGTGCATGAGGTCGTTATTCATCAGATAGCCGATAGCCGATAGCCGATAGCCGATAGCCGATAGCCGATAGCCGATAGCCGATAGCCGATAGCCGATAGCCGATAGCCGATAGCC
>CAIXLU010000593.1 GCA_903920315.1 uncultured Oscillochloris sp. | reverse complement strand
GATCAAGATCGAGATTGCCCGATCCGATCTTGACCTTGATCGCCGTAATCCCACGAGCGAGGATCTCGCGGGCGGCGCTGCTGGCCTGCTCCACATTGCCCGTGGTACTGGTCATATCGGTCTCTAGGCTGCTGCCTGCGCCGCCAAAGAAAGCATAGAGCGGCATCTGGGCGCGCTTGGTGAGCGCGTCGAGGATGGCTGTCTCAATCGCGCAGCGGGCCGAGCCAGCCGTACCAATATGTTCGCGCAGGGCGGAGGACAGAGGTCGCCACTCACGCACGTCCGCGCCCTCGACGGCGGGCCGAACCAACTCAATCGCGGCGCGGGCGCTGGCCTGGGTCTCGCCATTAAAGGCCGGGAAAGGCGCAGCCTCGCCGTAGCCCAGGGTGCCGTCGGCCAGAGCGATAGTGACGAGCAGACTGCGGGCGACATCCTGAGCGCCGCCGGAGATACCGAAGGGGGCGAAGAGCGGGATGTCGAGGGTTTCAACGCTCAGCGAGCGGATCGTCGTTGGTGCGGTCATCGGCTACTCCAGACCAAGATACGCCTTCTGCACCATCTCGTTCTCGCTCAGCGCCTTAGCGTTGTCCTCAAGCACAATCTCGCCGGTCTGGAGGACGTAGCCACGGTGGGCGATGCTGAGCGCCTGGAGGGCGTTCTGCTCAACCAGCAGCACGGTCATGCCCTGCGCGTTGATCTCCTGAATAATCTCGAAGATCTGTTCGACCAGCACCGGGGCCAGGCCCATGCTCGGCTCATCCAGCAGTAGTACCGAGGGCCGCGTCATTAGGGCGCGTCCAATCGCCAACATCTGCTGCTCGCCACCCGAGAGCGTGCCACCCTTCTGCACCAGCCGCTCGCGCAGACGCGGGAAGAGCGTCAGCACCCGATCGAGATCCGCGTGATAGACATCGCTGCGCGTGTCGTGCAGGTACGCGCCCATCTCCAGGTTTTCCAGCACCGTCAGCCTGGGGAAGATCCGTCGGCCCTCGGGCGACTGGGCCACGCCTAACTTCACAATCTCGTGGGGCGGGATCTGGTGGATGGGCTGCCCATTGAGCAGTACGCGGCCTTGGCGTGGGGTCAGCAGCCCCGAGATCGTGCGCAGGGTCGTACTCTTCCCCGCACCGTTCGACCCGATCAGCGTGACGATCTCACCCTTCTCGATCTTGATCGAAATTCCCTTGAGAGCGTGGATCTTCCCGTAGTAGGTGTGAACATCCTGAAGTTCAAGCAGGGCCATACGGATTCCTTCCCTACGCCGGCGGGTGGGCGGCCATGCCAGCCGCGCCCTTGCCAAGGTACGCCTCAATCACCCGTGGGTTTGAGCGGATCACCTGACCGTCGCCCTCGGCGATTTTTGTCCCATAGTCCAGTACCGAGATCCGTTCGGAGATCGCCATAACCAGACGCATGTCGTGTTCGATCAGCACGACGGTCACGCCAAGTTGATCGCGCAGGCGGCGGATCAGGTTGGTCGCGTCCAGCGTCTCGTTCGGGTTCATGCCAGCGGTAGGCTCATCGAGCAGGATCAGCTTTGGATTGCCCGCAAGGGCGCGGGCGATCTCCAGGCGGCGCTGGTCGCCGTAGGGCAGATTTTTGGCCAGCTCGTCGCGCTTATTGTCCAGGCTCACAAAGCGCAGCAGCTCGCGGCTACGGTCGCGGGCCTTACCTTCCTCGCGCCGCAGGCTCGGGCTACGCAGAATAATATTCCAGATCGGGGCGTGCAGATGGGTGTGCATGCCCACCAGCACATTCTCCAGCACGGTCATGTTATGAAACAAGCGGATATTCTGGAAGGTGCGGCGCATGCCCAGGGCGGCGATCTGGTCGGGACGCAGGCCACCGATTGGTTTCCCGTCGAAGATCACATCGCCCTTGTCGGGCTTGTAGATCCCGGTGAGAATGTTGAAGAAGGTCGTCTTCCCTGCCCCGTTCGGCCCGATCACGCTGACAATACTGCCCTGCTCAATCGTCAGTGTGACATCATTCACAGCGGTGAGGCCGCCGAAGATCTTGGTAATATTCGTCGCTTCCAGCAGCGCCATCGCGGCCTCCTTAAGATTGTGGATTGTGGATTGTGGATTGTGGATTGTGGATTGTGGATTGTGGATTGTGGATTGCAATCCACAATCCGCAATCCGCAATCTACAATCAACTACGCGGGTTCCTCGCGGGGTTCGTCCTCATCCTCGTGCAACTCCTGGCGTCGCCGATCCTCAGGCAGGATGCCCTCGGGGCGGAAGATCATCATCAGGATGAGCAGCAGGCCGAAGAGCAGTCGCTGGTATTGGGTTGGGTCGAAGGACTGCGGGATGGGCACACCGGCGCTCTTGGCGCTGCGCAGAATCTCGGCGATACGCGGCAAAATATTGAGGTTGAGCAGCGTTACCAGCACGGCCCCCAGGATGACGCCGGGGATATTGCCCAGACCGCCCAGGATTACCATCGAGAGGATGCTGATCGAGGTGAGCAGATCGAATGTGGGCGGGTTGATGAAGAGTTGCTTGGCCGCGAAGACCACGCCCATTGTGCCGGCAAAGGACGCACCCACGCCGAAGGCCATCAGCTTCATCCGCACCAACGGGATACCCTGGGCGATTGCCGCCGTCTCATCCTCGCGGATGGCCGTCCAGGCTCGACCAATGCGCGAGTTCTTCAGCCGCCCCACGATCATGACGGTGATCAGCACAATTACGAGTACGAGGAAGTAGAAGAAGAACTGATAGAGCTGATTATCATCGAGCTTCAGTCCAATCGCCGTGAGCGCGCCGCTGAAGAAGAGCGGCGGGCGCGCAATATCCTTGATGCCCTGGGCACCATTGGTGATGTTCAGCGGCTTATCAAGGTTCTCCGCCAGCACGCGGATCACCTCACCGAAGCCAAGCGTCACAATCGCCAGATAATCGCCGCGTAGGCGCAGCACCGGCAGACCGAGCAGCACGCCGAAGGCACCGCCGATCATCAGGCCCACCAGGATAAAGCCATAGAACCACATATTGGGGACTGGCACCGCCCCGCTGATCATCGCACCGATCTGCGGGGTGCTGAAGATTGACCAGATGTAGGCACCCACGGCGTAGAAAGCCACATAGCCCAGGTCAAGTAGGCCCGCGAATCCGACCACCACATTCAGACCAAGGGCCAGGGCTACATAGATCCCGGCCTGGGTTGCCACGTCAATGTAGTAGGGGTTGAGCGTGCCGAAGTAGGGCATCACCACACCAAGGGCAATCACACCGAGGGCCACCTTAAAGCCGACATGCACGCGGGTACGGTAGACGATCAGCATCAGCAGCAGAAACAGGATGAAGACAATGTCAGTGAGCAGGCTGGTGCGAGGGTTGAGCAGCAGCATGAGCGAAGTGATCAGCAGGTAGAGCGACAGGAAGGCGTAGCCGCCGGGGCCGCGACCGAGCAGCCCGCTCAGCCGATCCCAGGCGCTCGCGCCGCCCGTCTGCGGAGAACTTGTCGCCATATAAGGCTACACCTTCTGCGTTGTCGCCTCGCCGAGCAGGCCCTCGGGGCGAAAAATCAGGATCAAGATCAGGATGCT
>CAIXLU010000592.1 GCA_903920315.1 uncultured Oscillochloris sp. | reverse complement strand
GGAGCTATCGCCCTCGGCCACCCGATTGGAGCCAGCGGCGCACGCGTGATCGTCACCCTGATCAACGCCCTGCGCCAGCGCAACGGCACACGCGGCATCGCAACCCTCTGTCTCGGTGGCGGCGAGGCCGTGGCAATGTCTATCGAACTGGTTTAGTACCACTAAGGTTATACCTCGGGAGCTTCATGACATCCGCAGCATCATCATCGTTAACCCGCTTCGCCTGGCTCTCGATTGCCGCCGCCGTCGTCACTATTGGCCTGAAGACGGGAGCCTACTATGTGACCGGCTCGGTCGGCCTGCTCTCCGATGCCCTGGAGTCGGTGGTGAATCTGGTTGCGGCAATTGTGGCCCTGGTGGTGCTGACGGTAGTCGCCCGTCCGCCTGACGAGGATCACGCCTACGGGCACGACAAGGCCGAGTACTTCTCCAGTGGCGTTGAGGGTGCCTTGATCTTAGTGGCTGCCATCAGCATTGCCTACGCCGCCGTCGGTCGCCTGCTTGATCCGAAGTCAATCGAGCAGGCTGGGCTGGGCCTGGCCATTTCTGTCGGTGCCTCGACGATCAACTTCGCGGTGGCCCGCGTCCTCATGCAGGCCGGTCGCCACTACCACTCGATCACCCTGGAGGCCGACTCCCACCACCTGATGACCGATGTCTGGACATCGGTGGGCGTGGTCATTGGCGTGGCCCTGGTGGCGCTGACCGGCTGGGAAGTACTCGACCCCATCATTGCCTTGGTCGTCGCTGCCAATATCGTCTGGACGGGGGTGCGGATCCTACAGCAATCAGCCCTCGGCCTGCTCGATACCGCTCTTCCTGCCGAAGAACGCCAGCAGGTGATCGCCGTACTCTCTCGTTACGTCACCAATGAAGGCGTCCAATACCACGCTCTGCGCACCCGTCAGGCTGCCTCCCGCCGCTTCATCTCCGTCCACATCCTCGTCCCCGGCTCGTGGACCGTCCAGCACGGCCACAAACTCCTGGATCAACTTGAACAGGATGTGCGTGCCGCCCTGCCCAATACCACGATCTTCACCCACCTTGAACCCATTGAAGACCCCTCATCCTTTGCCGACCAAGCTCTCGATGGGATAGGGTGAGTTAAGGATTCTTCCGCCGCTCTGCCCTCACCCCCCAGCCCCCTCTCCCAGAACGGGAGAGGGGGAGCCGAACACGAAAATCTCCTCCTGCCTCCTGCCTCCCGCCTCCTGCCTCCCGCCTCCTGCCTTATCCCTCATCACGCTGCCTGATGTAGCGCAGCACCAGTTCGCGCACATCGCCTAGCAGTTCCTCGTGGGCGTAGGCCCCCTTCTGAATCACCCGCTCCACATACCCGTTCAGGCGTAGCCGGTCGGTCGCACTTAGGTCCATCGCTGTTATCACCACAATCGGGATGGAGCGCCACAGGGCGGTTGAGTGGAGTGCGCTGATCACCTCGAACCCGTCCATTTTTGGCATCATCAGGTCAAGCAGAATCAGATCGGGACGATGCTCGGCAACTCGCCCAAGCGCCGTCTCACCATTGTCGGCCTCGACCACTGTCCAGCCCTCGCGTTCCAGCATTCGCCGCAGCATCTCGCGGGTAACCACATCATCTTCCACCACCAAGATGTGTGCACCGGAGTCGTCACCTGATCGGTGCATGTTCACGACGCCCAGCAAGCGCGCCCGATCCACCGGCTTCATCAGATAGTCGGCTGCGCCGAGGGCGAATCCGCGCTGCCGATCCTCCACCATCGTCATCATAATCACCGGCACATCGTGTAGATTCGTATCGGCCTTGATCTGAGATAGTACGGCCCATCCATCCATCTCCGGCATCATCACATCCAGCGTGATCACCGCCGGTCGCAGCGCACGGGCCATAGCCAGACCCTCGGATCCGCTCTGTGCCAACATTACCCGAATGCCCTCGCGGCTAAGGGTGCGCCGGATGAGTTCGCGAGCCTCGGGATCGTCATCAATTACCAGCACCGCTGCTTGCGACGCGATGGCACGGACAGTGCCACCCGCATCATGCGCGGGCGTGTGGCTTGGCACAATGGGCAGCCCCAGCGGCAGCACCACGCGGAACGTCGATCCGACATCGGGCGTACTCATCACCGTAATATCGCCGCCCATCATCTGACAGAAGCGTCGGCTAATCGCTAGGCCCAGGCCCGTTCCCCCATACTTACGAGTCGTACTCGCATCGGCCTGACTGAACTCCTTGAACAGCCCAGCCATCTGGGCATCGTTCATGCCAATGCCGGTGTCAACGACCTCGAACACCATTGCAGATTGCAGATTGCAGATTGCAGATTGGGCCGCATCATGTCTCA
The DNA here is from genome assembly GCA_903920315.1 of uncultured Oscillochloris sp. Classification (GTDB taxonomy): domain Bacteria; phylum Chloroflexota; class Chloroflexia; order Chloroflexales; family Chloroflexaceae; genus Oscillochloris. The sequence continues at coordinate 2,326 of CAIXLU010000592.1, read as the reverse complement.
TATCGGCAATCGCCTGGACGCGCAGCGTCACCGTGCCGTTATTGCTGAACTTGCTGGCATTTGAGAGCAGATTCAACAGCACCTGACGTACCTTGATCTTATCCGCATTCATAATCTCGACGCCGGAATCAAGCTCTACCACAAGGCGGTTATGGTTATGATCCATCAGCGGCATGATCGTCGTCACGACTTCCTCGACCACATGCCGCACAACGAATCGCTCGTAATAGAGGTCCATGCGTCCGGCCTCGATCTTCGAGAGATCGAGAATGTTATTGATCAGCTCCAGCAGTTGCTTGCCTGCGGTGCGAATCTTCTCCAGATCGGGCACAAGATCGTCGTTGCCGGTCTCTTGAGCCTCCTCGCGCAGCATCTCGCTGTAGCCGATGATCGCATTCAGTGGTGTGCGCAGCTCGTGGCTCATGTTCGCCAAAAAAGTACTCTTCGCTCGGTTGGCCAACTCGGCAGCCTCTTTCGCCCCAACCAGCTCGGACTCGGCCCGCTTGCGCTCGGTGATGTCGCGGAAGGTGCCAATGTAAAAGGAATCGCTGCCCAGGAGAGCCTCGGTAAACATCGTCTCAACCGGGAAGATACTCCCATTGGCCCGTCGCCCGATGATCTCGCGCCGCCCCGCCATGGCCAGCATCTCGCCGACCAGCGCCGTCGCCGCTAGAACAGAGAGATCGTTCCCGTCGCTGTCGCCCAGCAGCACCCGCACGGGCTGACCAACCACCTGCGCTTCGTGGCAGTCGAAGATCGCCTCCGCCGCCGGGTTCAGCGTGCTGATCAGCATGCCCTGCCGACTGAAGGTGACGATCCCATCTGTCGCCATGTGTACAATCATCTCAGTGCGCGCCGCCGCCCACCCCAGAGACTCCTTCGCCGACTTCGTCACAGCAACGCTCCTCCGCGATCCCCATATCGAGCCACCAATCTTTGCCTACAAGCATAGCACCTCATGCGAGGACGTGGGGCGGTATGGAGTGTAGGGCTGAGGTGAACATAGCCGATAGCCGATACCCGATAGCCGATAGCTGGGCATCCGTAGCCATTTTCATCGGGTGTTGTGCGCGAATCGCATGGTAGTCTGCTGCAAAATTGTTAAGAATTCCCGACATGCGTGACATGTGTTATAGCCTCCCTTATTGCGCTATTGCGACAAAACAAACACTCCCGTGCCGCCGAAATCTCGGCCACACGGGAGTGTCTGAATCGGCTATCGGCTATCGGCTATCGGCTATCGGCTATCGGCTATCGGCTATCGGCTATCGGCTATCGGCTATCGGCTATCGGCTATCGGCTATTGGACATACGTGTTCGACTGATCACGTCCCGCACCGCCGCAAGCCAGCCCTCTGGAAAGCGGACCGGGTCGCTCATCCACTTCTCAATGCCCGCTAGGGCGTGAGCGATCCCCGCATGCTCATCGGCAACCGCCGATGCCAGCAGACCACCACAGTTGGGCATCCACGCCCGCCACTCTGGTCCCACATGTTCGTAGAAGGCGTTGTCTAGCCCCACCAAGGCCGCATCACTGACGCTGGCGCGGCGCTCATGCGCGAGCATCTGCGCTGCCCCGGCCAGGGTCGCATAGCGGTCACGGTTGGCAGGCAGCGCATGGATGAGTTCCTCGTAAAGAACCTGGAGGTAACATTCCATATGCCACTGGGGCAATCCACGGATCGAGAGCAAACGTGTGAGCCACTGAACCTGATGGTTCACGCTCTCCTGACTCTCGGATGTGAGCGATAAGAGCCAGCCCGCATCGCTCCAGCAGAATTTGCGGCCACGCACCCCATAGCGCAGATCCATATACGGAAACTGCCGCAAAATACGCTCATACGCCCGCATCATGGCCTTGATCTCGTTCAGATCTCCCGTGATCGGGTGGTTGCCAGCCAGCGGATTCAGCAGCGTTACCAGCTCACTGGTCGGATTATCATTCAGCGGGTGCAGCAGATAGACGAGTTGCTCAATCCCGTCGAGCGTCTCACGGGCCGCCAGTACCACCTGCTTATGTGCCTCTGGCTCAAGCGGGATAACGTTCAGGCTCTGGGCGAACTGCGGCCAGTGCGCCTGTCCCCAGCTATCAAAGCTTGCCAAATAGCCCACGCCGCTTGTGCTGTTCAGTCGCAGGGTCTGCACCAACTGCTCACAGATGGCCCTGCCGCCCATATACCAGGTCGCAAGGGCGTAAGCACTGCCCAGCAGCGAGCGCGGATCAAGGGTCGCCCGAATCCGAATATGCTCGGCCAGCACCTCTGCACCAAGCTCGGTCGCCGGAACACTGTGGATCTGAGTGCCGGCAAAGGCGGCAATATCCTGC
>CAIXLU010000591.1 GCA_903920315.1 uncultured Oscillochloris sp. | reverse complement strand
GAGGCGCTGATCAGCGTCTTGCCATCGGAACGGTAGGCCACGGTATTTACCCTCATCGTATGCGGAAGCACGCGGGTAGATGTGAGACTCGCGGCATCCCACAGACGTACCTGGCGGGTTCCTTCAGCCGTAGCCAGAGTTGTGCCATCGGGGCTGTAGACCAGATCGTAAATGGCGCTGCCCACGCTGGTGCGAATCCGTTCAGCGCCGCTGGTAACATCCCATACGGCTATGTTACCTCTTTCATCGCCTGCAACCACGGCTTTGCTGTCGGGGCTAAAGGCCAGACCAGGCACCACCACGCCTGCGCGGAGCGTCAGTTGCTGGAGCGTGGAGCCATCGGCCACACCCCGGATGGTGATGATCCCACCGGCAGCACTGGCGAGCAGGGTACCGTCGGCGCTGACATCAACCGCAGTGATCTCATAATTTTCTTTCGGGAAGGTGCGCAGTTCGCTCCCTGCTGTGGTGTCCCATAGGCGTAAGCTCGTGTCGTAGCTCGCACTGGCTAGGGTTTTGCCGTTAGGAGTATAAGCCAGTTGGCTGATTATTCCCGTATGGCCGGTGAGGGTTGCCTGAATCTCGCCGCTGGTCGGGTTGATCAGCAGGATCGTCCCATCCACTATTCCCGCCGCGATCTGTGAATTATCGGCGCGATAGGCTAGGGCCGTAACCTCACCTGTGGTGGCAATTAGGCGCTGAAGCGTACCGTTTGTCGCATCCCAGATCCGGACTCCCTCCACGCCATAGGTCGCCATGTAGCTGCCGTTAGGACTGAATAACGCACCATAGGCACCATCAGCCGGAGCCAGACTCAGATCCCACCGGCGGATGCTGCCGTCCATGCCGGCGGTGAAGAGAGTGCCGCCGTCGGGGCTAAAAACAGCTCGCGACACCACACCCTCGTGGCCAGCCAGACTCACAATCTGTCGGGTATCGTCCACGGCCCATAAGCGGGCAGTACCATCCTCGCTGCTGGTCGCCAGGGTTTTCCCGTTGGGGCTGAAAGTCACACTTGATACACCCACGCTATGTCCGCGCAGAACATCGCCTACCTGCGTGCCGGTGGCCGGATTCCAGAGCCGAGCGGTCAGATCGGACGAGCCACTAGCCAGGAGTTTACCATCGGGGCGGAAGGCTAGTCCAGCGACAGAACCCTGGTGCGCGGTAATCTGCCAGACTTTGGTGGCGGAGGCAACATCCCACAGGGCGATCTGTCCTGCATCGTCGCCGGTTGCGAGGGTCGTACCATTCGGGCTGAAGACAACAGTGCCCACGCCGATCCCGGCGTTATCGAGGGTATGGATCCGCATCCCCCGCACCGCGTCCCAGGTTCGGGTCGTGCCGTCGGCACTGGCGGTGGCGATCAGTTTCCCGTCGGGGCTAAAGGCCACGGCATAAATATCGTTTGCCGTGGTGTCGCTGCCTTGATCGGGATGAGCGTCGAGCGTGAGCAGCGCAGTACCATCAGCCACACTCCAGATGATCGCCTGATCACCAGTGCCTGCGGCCAAGGATGTCCCATCCGGACTGAATGCAAGTCCAAGGGCGGGAATATTATCAGGGTTGGTGGCGATCTGCGAGATTGCGTGGCCCTCGGTATCGAAGATGCGGATCACGCCGTCGTTGCCTGCACTGGCCAGGCGTGCGCCGTCAGGACTCACGGCGAGATTTTGGATACCGCGTGTGCCGGTAACGATAATCTGGCGCACCCGTGAGGCGGTGACGGCTTGCTCCAGCGCCTCGATTACCACGGGCGGCGCGGGTTCACCCGCATCAGCCGTGACCGCATAGGCCGCACGGGCCAGGATCAGGCTGCGCTGCGGGTCGTTGGGCAGACTGCTCACGGCGTTGGCGGCCAAGGCGCGGGCGCGAGACTGGCGGGCGTTGGCCTCGGCAACGCCGCGCTGTAGATTGGCCTCCTGCGCATTGGCATCGGCCTGGATGCGAAAACTGTTGGCGATGAAGGCCAGGGCCAAGGCAATCACGGCGGCCACAGCCACGCCAATGCTCAGCCTGCGCAGCAGGGCGGCTCGCCGCTGGGCCGCACGACAGAGATCTAGGAATTCGCGCTCGCTGGCGGTGATAACATCAGCGTTGGCGGAGGCCCACGTTTCCGCATCGGTCAGGGCCGCGCCGCGCAGCAGCAGTCCCTCGGGACGATTCTGCTGCTCCCAGATCTCGGCCTGACGCTGGAGGGTACTCAGGTTGGCCGCGAACCATGCCGCATTGCTGGCCCGTACCGGGGCGATCAGCCGGTCGTGGGCCAACTCAAACCAGGTAGCCCCCCGGCGCGGCTCGGCACGCACCAGGTAAGCGTTAATCATCCGTAAAATCGGCTCGTTGGGCAGACCGGCGCTCTCGCCCGTACCCTGGAGTACCTGCCCGCGCACGCCCTGTAACGTGATCAGTTCACGGTCGAACCACCGGCGCAGGGCACGTTCGCCCACACCCGTAGCCTGAGCCGTAGCCGCAATCCGCTCGGCGTAGTAGTCGCCCAGGGCCGTACCCACGTCGCCCAAGGCGTCCACCTCGGCGGCGGAGATCACGGTGGCTCCGGCGGGCAGGCGCTCCCAGAGCCGCAGGCCCACCACCTGAAGTTGCACTGGCTCAACACTCGGGCCGAGCTGCTGGATGATTGAGCCGTCAGCTTGCTGCACGTTCGCCCGGCGCAGGTCGTCAATCAGGCGGGTAGCCTGGGCCTCGGGGAAATCCACCCCGACGCTGCGGGGCGGCTCGCGCAAAGCGGACAGAGCACCCTCGACGCCGAGCAGATCGAGCCGGAAGTGACTATTCAGGCGCGTGGGCAGCAGACGGGCGTAGGGTTCCAGGGCGGCCACATACTCCTCGCGCACCACACACAGCGCCCAGAGCTGATTCGCCCGCAGGGCGTCACCGAGATCGCGGAAGAAGGCCAGCTTCGCCGCATGATCCGTCGGGTCGCGGGTGAGTACCTCCTCAAACTGGTCAATTATCAGCACCGTATCGCCATCGGCGGGCGCACGGCGGGAGAGATAGGCAGCCAGCGTCAAGGAGTCCAGATCGCTGAGGGATAACTGCTCGTCGGCGGGGCGGCCCTCCTCCAGAGAGAGCATAGCGGCACGGACGTAGCGATTTCCCGTCCATCCAGCGGGCGGCTCCTGGCCCACGCGCACCGTCGGCAGGACACCAAACTCGCGCTCTTCCAGCAGCGGGATGAGCGCCGCCTGAATGAGTGAGGTTTTACCGGCACCGGATGGCGAGTGCAGCAGGACAATCCGCTCGGCGATCAGCATACTGAGCAAGGCGCGGGCCTCGTAATCGCGCCCGTAGAGCTTTTCACCGGCCTGAAAGGGGCGCGGGCCAAGGAAGGGCCTCGCGGCATGAGGGGTTGTCATAATTCTTTCACATTGAAAGGTTTCAGGTGCGAGGTTTCAGGTTTCAGGATGCCAAATTCTGACCTGAGACATGGTTCAATCCAGCTTTACAGTTTGAGCTGTGCGTAGTGCAGGCTTCCAGCCCGCCAGATGCACGTAATGTGGACTGGAAGCACGACGAACTGTCACGCTGACCCCTGACCCCTGACCCCTGACCCCTGACCCCTGACCCCTGACCCCTGACCCCTGATCTTACCGACGACGCAAACTGGCCCGTTCGGGGGCGGCTTGGGGGGCGGGCGCGGCGGTGAGTTGGGTCACCAGCTCACGGGCGAAATCGTCCACGCTACCCCAGAAAATAGTGATGTCGTTTTCGTCAAAGTAGCGCTCGAAGTAGCGCCGGGCCTGTGCCGGCAACAGAAAGTAATCCTCGTCGGGCGAAACCTGTCCCGCAATGTTAGCGTACTTGCTGCGCCGTGAGCGACCCTCCTGCTGCATCAGGCTACGGTAGAGGACCCGGAAGTCCCAGCCATCAACGCGGTAGCCCAGGAAGAGCAGCGCGGTATCGGCCAGCGCCTCGCGCACCGCCAAGGGTATCAGGTCGGGCGTGCGAAATACGCGCAGCAGGAAGTCGAGGTAATCGTCCTCGGTGATCACCAGCGAGTCAGGCTCGGAGAGAATACCAAAGAGGTGGAAGATCAGCGGTCGCTCGGCGCTGGGCAGATAGCGCGGCTCGTCATCATAAATCGAAGGAATCTTCTCGATGTCCGGCGACCAACGACAGAACTCGACCATCGGCTCCTTGCCTGCGCCGCGCACAGCTTCACTGAGCAGACTGTGGTAGGCCGTCGTCACATAAACCGGGAAGGGCTGTTCCGCCAGAATCTTGTAGGGGTCGTAGGGATTGCGCTCGCGCTGGATCTCACTGATCACAGCAAGCAGATCGTAGACATCGGACTGTTCCGCGCCTTCGGCCAGATCTGCCGCGAAGCGGCTGGAGAGACTGCGGCGAATTTCGTCAATCAGTTCCTCGCGTGGGAAACTCGGGGACTGGTTGACCGAGAGGTACTGGGCAACATCGTGTAATTCGCTGCGCTCGTGAGGGGCCAGGGGAAAATTGTAGCGTTCGGCCCATCTGATAGCAAGGGCGCTGGGCGGACCGAGAGTATCTTCAGACAGAGTGGCCCCAATGATCGGAGTGGCCTGTCCGCGCTTGATACTGCGCACAATCGCGGGCCACTTCTCGAACGCCTGCTTATCATCGGCGAAACCGGGTATGTACCAGATTCGTCCGGCGCGTAGGCGCATAAAGAGGACGGGCATCCAGCTATCGGGGCGCTCGCGCACCGCGCCTCGGGCCACAGACATGGCCCGATCAATCTGGCCATCGCGTATAAGCTCACGAAAAAAAGTCGGAGTGAAGGCGGTGATCGTCTCCATCGAAACCTTGCCCTGCATGGCGATCACGGCGGGCACACCCGCCTCGGCCAGCAACGGGCCAAGCGCCGACAGAATATCGCCCTGTCCGTTACCCGCGCTCTCGCACGAGGCGAGCATCACCAGGCGCGGGCGTTGCTCCAGTTCACGAATGCGCTGGGCCAACTCGGTACCAGCAACGCGGGCAACCGTCCCGTCGGCGTTCTCTAGCCAGAGGAATGGAGTCCCGTTGATCACGGCACCGTGGCAGACGAGGTAGAGAATATCAACCCCTGTGCGCAACCCGTCAATGATACCGGCGAGGGTCGCTTGGCTGGGTTCAGCGAGGGCGGTGATCGGGATCGTACCAAGCCCGGCACGGGCGCGGGCCAACTCGGCAGGGGCGTCAATCGGAGCCAGCCGGTAGCGAGCGAGGTCGGACGGGGAAGCGACAACGACGAGGGCGCACAGATCGCCCTTCGCCCGCAGCTTAACGGGCCGCCAGTCGCCTGCGGCCAAATAGCGCGAAAAGAGTAGCCGCTCATTGGTCAGCAGAGGTTGATCGGTCTCAGGGTCGCGCAGGGTTTCCCAGCGCAAGGCGTGAAGCTCGGGGATACCGGGGCTAATCACCAGACGCACACGCATCGCCACATCAAGGGCCTGAGTGCTGGCGTACGCCTGGGCGAAGACGGTGCGTACCTCGGGTGCGGCAAAAAAGGCCGCGCTGAGCGCCTTGCCGTACGCGGGCGGATCGATCTCCAGCGACCGCAGCGCGTCCATATCGAAGGACGCGATGGCTGGTTCGGCACCGGCCAGACGGATGTCGGCGGCGCTATCGGGCTGGCTATAGCGGAGATCAACCGTATAGCTGCCATCTCCCTGTCGACTCAGGCCGATCTCAAGATCGGCAAAGCCTGGTGCCATAGTATACCTCTCAGACAAAGAAGCCGCCGCCGCTCATCCCTCACCCCCGGCCCCTCTCCCAGAACGGGAGAGGGGAGAATCCTTCCTCCTTCCTCCCGCCTCCTGCCTCCCGCCTCCTGCCTGCTGCCCCTACCCATCCCTATACGCCGCCCACGCCTGAGTGATCCGGTCGAAGATGATGGCGATAATGACGATTGCGATGCCCGACTCGATCCCGCGCCCGGTCTGGTTTTTGCCCAGACCGATGACCACCTCTAAGCCAAGGCCAGCACCGCCCACCAACCCGGCAATGATCACCATCGCCAGAACCATCATAATCATCTGGTTGACTGCAAGCATGATCGCGGGCAGGGCCAGGGGAAGTTGCACCCGTAGCATGATCTGGGCGCGGGTTGCGCCGAAGGATCGGGCCGCCTCCACTGTCTCGGCGGGGACTTGGCTTAGGCCAAGCTCGGTGAGCTTAATGCCAGGAGGTACGGCGTAGAGGACGGCGGCAATCAGTCCCGGCACCCGGCCAATATTCACCAGCATGATCACCGGCACCAGGTAGACGAAGGCTGGAACCGTCTGGAGAAAATCGAGGACGGGCCGCAGCACGGCCCGCGTGGCCGGACTCTGCGATGAGAGAACCCCCAGGGGTACGGCAATCGCCACACTGATCAGTACCATAATCAGCACTTGGCTGAGGGTATCCATGCTCGGTGTCCACATGCCCAGCAGGCCGATTAGCAGCATCCCGCTGGCGCAGATCGCGGCCAGACCCCATTTTCCTGCCGCGTAGCCAGCCCCGGCGACCGCCAGGATCACGGCGGGCCAAGGTAGCCAATCGAGCAGCAGGTTGCGCCCTGGGTTGAGCAGGTAGATTGTTAGCGTATCGCTCAGCGGGCCAGTGCCGATGGGCAGCCCGCCAATTTGGTAGAGGTTGTCGCGTGCCCAGGCCACGGCGGCATTGGCTGGCCCGCGCAGCGAGATCCGCCAGTCGGCAGGGAAGCTGCCCAGGTGAAACAGAGCTGCGTCAGCCGCGATGATGATTGCTAGCAACAGGACGGCGTTGATCACCCGGGCGAAGCGCTGTAGGTTCTGGACGCGGGCCGGGTTGTCCTGGCGAGTGGCGAAGGCACGGGCCGGCCAGCCAGCCAGTACATCGCGTCGGACAGTCTCGGGCGGGGCGGCGAGGTCAATCCTACCCAGGGCAGCACTCAGTCGGTCGAGGATGATCGCCAGGGCAACGATCACCAGCCCGGCCTCCAGGGCTTGGCCCACATTCAGGCGCTGGAGCGCCACCAGCACCTCGCGTCCAAGCCCGCCCGCGCCGATCATCGCCGCGATCACCACCATGCTGAGGCTCATCATGATCGTCTGGTTCACCCCGGCCATAATCTCCGGCAGAGCCAGGGGCATTTGGACGCGCAGCAGCAACTGGCGCGGGGTGGCACCAAAGGCCCGAGCCGCCTCAACGGCAGATGGGTCGGCCTGACGGATGCCCATACTGGTCAGACGGATGATCGGCGGCAGGGCGTAGATCAGGGTGGCCACCACTGCCGGTGCGCGTGCGATCCCGAAGAAGAGCAGCACCGGGGCCAGGTAAACAAAGGCCGGCATCGTCTGCATTGCGTCGAGCAATGGGCGCAACCGACTCTCGAACGGCGGACTGAGCCCGGCGGCAATGCCAAGGGGAATGCCGCAGAGCAGGGAGAGGCTCACCGCACAGCTCATAAGTGCGAGGGTCTGCATGCTCGGCTCCCAAAGTCCAAAGAGGCCAGCCAGCAGCAGCCCGCCCACGCAGAGCAGCGCCAGACGGATTCCCGTGCCGAGGTAGCCGAGCAGGCCAATGATTGCCAGCACGCTCAGCCAGGAGAGTCCGAGTAGCCAGTTCTCCACGAGACGCAGACTCGCGTCAATTCCGCCGCGCAGCGGATCGAAGAAAAGGGTGAAGATCGGACTACTGGCCCGGTTCGCAACCGTCCAGTTCTGGAAGGCATCAACTGGCCCGCGCAGGCCGAGGTTCCAGCCCTCGGGGAAGCGCCGGGCCTCGGCGGGCCAGACCAGCGCGCTGAGGATCAGCACGATCAGCAGGGTGGTCCATGTCAGCAGCCGCAGCCGTGCGCGTGGACCGATCTGGGACTCAGCTAACGCTGGTATTCGGATCGCCATGATGTTCCTCTATAACAATTGCAGATTGCAGATTGCAGATTGCAGATTGAAGGACGAAAACGTGTCATTGCACAAATCTGCAATCTGCAATCTGCAATCTGCAATTGTCCTACGCTTGACACAACGCGTGCAGCACCAGCGCCCGGTTAAGGTGGCCATGCGTGACGAGCGCCTCATCTACCACAGCCACCGGGCCATCGTGGGCTGCCACTATCGGCAGCGCCTCCTCAAGCTTTGTCGCCAAAGCCACCCTCGGCCCATCCGTCCCGACGGCGGAAGGTGGGCAGGCAATCATAATTGACCCCGCCGTGAGAACCCGCGCCCGTGGCGCGTCCTTCACAAAGGCGCGCACATAATCACTGGATGGGCGCAGCACTAGTTCCTCGGGCGTCCCCACCTGCACAAGCTGGCCGTGGCGCATAATCGCAATCCGGTCGCCCAGGCGCAGAGCCTCGGCAAAATCGTGGGTGATGAAGATGCTGGTCTTGCGCAGGCTGCTCTGGAGGCGCAGCAACTCATCCTGCATCTCGCGACGAATGAGCGGGTCGAGGGCGCTGAAGGGTTCGTCGAAGAGCAAGATCGCCGGATTCACCGCTAGGGCGCGGGCCAAACCAACCCGCTGCTGCATACCGCCGCTGAGCTGACGCGGCAGATGGTTGCCCCATCCCGTCAGTCCCACCAGATCGATCATACGCTCAGCCTGCTCCTGGCGTTCGCGGCGGCCAATCCCGCGTACCTCCAGGCCATAGGCCACATTGTCAATCACCCGGCGGTGCGGAAAGAGCCCGAAATGCTGGAATACCATGCTCACCGTATGGCGGCGCAGCTCGCGCAGTTCGGCATCACCCATCGTCAGGATGTTGCGCCCATCAATCTGCACCTCGCCGTGGGTCGGCTCCGTCAGCCGCGAGAGGCAGCGCACCAGCGTAGATTTACCGCTGCCCGATAGCCCCATCACCACAAAGGTCTCGCCCCTTCGGACGCTGAACGAGACGCCGCGCACGGCCACCATATGGTCGGCGTAGCGACCGGCGTCGGCGGTTCCGGCATGCAGCGCGGCATACGCATGCGCTGGTTCCCGCCCAAAAATCTTCCACACATCACGGCAGATTAAGGTGGGCTGGTCAGTGGGCACTACGGTCATGAGCGTATACTCACAATTCTTCTGAGACAAGGTTTCAGGTGTGAGGTTTCAGGTTTCAGATCAACCGCATCACGATGCCACATTCTAGCCTGAACTGTAAAGTTTCTGCGAACCATGTCTCACGTGAAAATAGGCGGGTGTCGGGTAGGGGCGCGTCGCGACGCGCCCCTACGGTTCGTTTTCATCAGGTGTTGTGCGCGAATCCCATGGACGGCTGAGGAGAACGTATGTCAGGGAGGGCGACGCCGTCCCTGACACTCTTCCCTACTTCTTCGGCACCCATGTCTGCCAGACATCCTTGTGGGCATCAACCCAGGCCCGTGCGGCCTGCTCGTTCGTCTTGCTGTTCAGCTCGGCGTCCGCGATCATACCGATCTGATCACTGTTACTGTAGCTCATCGCCTTGAGCAAGGCGTAGGCGTCGGGAGCTTTCTCCTTCAGCCCCGACCAAACCGCCTTGAAAAGAACGTCCTTGGGGTAATCGCAACTCACGCTACCCGCCTTCGCATTCGCGTAGCACGCATCGCTATACTCCGGCAGGGTCACGGGAGTGAGCTTATACTTGGCATGGACAGAGTGTGGCGTCCAGAAGTAGAAGAGCATCGGAGCCTTGCGGCTGTAGGCCGCATCGAGGGCGGCCAGTACCGCCTGCTCCGAGCCAGACTGCACCACCTGAAGGTTCAGCCCCAGGTTCTTGATAATATCGGAGTCATACTGCACCCAGCTCGGGTCACCGGTGAGGAACTGGCCTTTGGTGCCGGTCTCCGCCGTCTTAAAGAGGTCGGCATTCGCCTTGATCCCCTCCCACGTCGCCAGTTCAGGGCGCTGCTCGACCATATAGGTCGGCACGTACCAACTGATTTTGCCGACGACACCGAGCGGGCCGAGATTTTCGACAACCTTCTGCGTCTCAATGTACTGCTTGATATGATCCGCGTGGCCGGAGGGCCAGACCTCTAGGGTGGCGCTCAGGTCGCCGCTGGCCAGGGCGGCCCATTGGGCATTCTCGTCAATGGTCACAAGATCGACCTTATAGCCGAGCTGTTCCTCCAGAAGAATCTTCGCGACATTGACATTCACCGATGAGCCAGTCCAAGCGTTCTCAGCGAGCTTAATCGCGATCTTTGGCGTGGCAGGCGGGGCACTGGCGCAGGCGGCAAATAACACGAGGGCGGCCATGATCATCAGCGGGCGGAGGAACCAGCGCGAGCGGAGGAAGGTCATGCAACATCTCCTTAGTACATTGAGCGGGATCTCCCGTATATAATAAACCAAGAACCGTTGCCGTAGATCGATGCTAAGACAAGGTTTCAGGTGCCAGGTTTCAGGTTTACCGTTCGTCGTGCAGGCTTCCGCCTGCCGACGCGCATCTGGCGGGCTGGACGCCCATGCTACGTGCAGCCCAAACTGTAAAGCTGGGTTGAACCATGTCTAAAGAGGTATGATTAGGGGAGGCGAGTCATTCGCGTTGGTCGCCCCTACGGATACAGGATACGGGGGATCACATTATGCACGTTGACCTACTGATTCATTCCGCCGCTCAGGTGATCACCTGCGCTGGCCCACCCGGCCCGCGCCGAGGTCCGGCAATGGCCGATGTCGGCAGTCTCTCTGGCGGGGCCGTGGCCGTTCATCAGGGGACGATCATCGCCGTCGGCCCGAGCGATGATCTTCGTGCGGCGTATACCGCCGAGAATGAGATTGACGCGGTCGGTCGGGTGGTTTGCCCCGGCTTTGTTGACCCTCACACACATCTCGTTTACGCCGGTGACCGAGTGAGCGAGTTTGAGTGGCGCATCGCCGGAGCCTCCTCCACAGAGATTTTGGCCTCTGGTGGGAACCTGGTGGGGACGGTCATGAAACAGGGGTGCATCGTGTAGGAGACACAGCAGCCGGGGTACCGCG
>CAIXLU010000590.1 GCA_903920315.1 uncultured Oscillochloris sp. | reverse complement strand
TTCTCGGCGGTAACGGTGGTGCGCAGCCCAACCATGCCGATGCCCGCATCAATAATCATCTCGGTGTAGAGCGTCCGATAGGGCAGATGTTCACCGCCCGGCTCCCAGGTCGCCACGGTGACAACTTGCCCGTAGAGCGTGGGCGTAAGACTAGCCTGCCTGGTCGTCCAACCATCCTCTGGCTCTATGCCAATGCGGGAAGAGGGCGACTGGACACGCAGGGCGCTGAGGGCGAAAACTAACCGGGCCACTCCGGTCCGCCCAACATCGCTTTCTGCAATCAGGTGGTGCCGATCAACAACGCCGAGTCGTAGCCCCTCGGGGGTAACCGTATCGGGCGCGGGTGGTGTAGTTGGACGCAGCACGATCAGCGGCAGGTAGCGCCGCCCGTCCGGGTGCAGGGCACCGGGCACAAATCGCTCGAAGACACAGGAGACAGCGATTATGTTGATCAGTGGGAATCGCACATTGAGCGTTCTTCCGGTCATCTCATCACCCCAGAACTATGTACGGAGAGGAGTATGCCCTCTCCACGCCTCTCCGCAGATTCTCTAACCGTAAGCTCGCGCATGGCCGCCTGGGTCCGTCTGTCGTTGAGCGCCTCGACAAACTCGCGTGGGCGAGCCGGGCTGAGGATCAGGGGCGGGAGACCCTGGCGCGCAACCGACACCAGACGGGCGCGGTTAGTGGCCAGGAAGAATGTCTCACCATAGGGAGCCAAATGAAACGGGCCGAGGTAGCCGAAAACACCAGGGTTGAAGGCGAATCGCAGTCCCCGGCGAGGTATATCGGCCAGGTAGGTCGCCGATGAGGCTCCGATGATCTCTCCCAGCGGGATGCGCAGCGACCGCCACCAGCGTCGCCGCACCACCAGGACGGCATCTTCGATCACATAGGCGCTGGGCTGGGCGGCGTAACTGAACAGCAGGAAAATTGCCAGGGGCAGGGCTAGGGCCGTCGGGATGAGCAGACCACTCCATCGCAGGTTGGCGAGGTAGGCGAAGAAGAGCGGCAGCACCAGCAGGCCACCCATGTAGGCCAGTCCACTGGTAACCCGACTCGCATACTCATCAATCGGCGCAACCTCAAAGCGCATCGCGCAATCCTCGTCCCATTGGTGTATGATTCAGCAGGGTTCATTATAATCCCTCATGCGTTGGCCGGTGTTGGCCCACGCAAGAACCGTCATTGCGATCACGAACTCCCATCATAGAAAGTAGCTATGAATACAATTCCTCCCCTGCCCCTGCTCCCCGTCCCGCCCACGTATGTTGAGTGGCGTGGCTACCGACTGGCCACCTACCGCGCCGGGGTTGGCCGCCCGACGCTGCTTGTCCACAGCATTAACGCGGCGGCCTCAGCCTTCGAGATGCGCGGCCCCTTCGCCCAACTCCAGAGCGATAGCGAGGTACACGCGTTTGACTTGCTGGGCTACGGTAACTCCGACCGACCAGACCGTATCTATCAGGCCGAGGATTATATTGACCAGATCGGCGCTCAGCTTACCCGTATCGGTGCGCCCACGACCCTGGTGGCCAGTTCCCTTGGCGCGGCCTACGCGGTGGCCGCCGCCGACCGCTGGCCCGAACTGGTGAGTTCTCTGGTGCTGGCCTGCCCGGTCGGCATCTCGCAACTCTCTAAGCCCGCCGGCCCGATTGCCTATGTCTTCTACCGCCTCCTGCACGGCTCTGTCGGTCGCCTGATCTTTCGCTTGCTCACCAGCGATGTAGGCACACGCTTCTTTCTGTCCCGTCAGGCGTACTACGAGCGGGCCAGCGTCACTCCCGAAACGGTGGCGGGATTTGCGATGTCTAGCCAGCACCCTAACGCCTACTACGCGCCGATCTGCTTCCTCACCGGCATTCTCAACTGCGACATCGCTGCCGCCTACGGTCGTCTGCGTCAGCCGATCTTGATAATCTGGGGCCGTCAGGCCACCACCACGCCAGTGAGCAAGTCTGCCGAATTCCTGAGCGCCAATCCCCGTGCCCGCCTTGAGGTGATCGAGCGGGCATCAATGCTTGTACAGGACGAGCGCCCCGTCGAATTTTCCCGCCTCGTGCGCGAGTTCGTCGCAAAATAGCCGATAGCCGATAGCCGATAGCCGATAGAGCAATCCTCATGGGGTTGTCGCGTGGAGTCAAGGCTTTAGCCGGAGAGTGCCGCCTAAAGGCTCGACTCCTCTTCACAAAGAT
>CAIXLU010000589.1 GCA_903920315.1 uncultured Oscillochloris sp. | reverse complement strand
GTAGATCGCCACAGGGAACAAGCAATGACGACGACAGATTATTGGGTGATAGATGTACATATGCCTGCCCCGAATGCTGTTTAACTATCCAGTCAGGCGCGAGAGCATCCAATGTCGTGTCGTGTTCATCGGCGCACCATTGGACATGAACGCCCCCGTTTTTCCGGTTCTGTCCGCACGATATAAACAGAACTGTCTCGCATGCCAGCACCGGGCCGACGGTTTTGAGCAATTGCCGCACTAATCCTGTTTCATCTTCAGCCAACAGGGCCAGTTTCCAGATGTCAGTGCGCAGCTTTTCCAGCGCAATACCGTGGATTCTACCTGTTTTTCTTTCGCGATCAGGTGCAATTTTTTGTTCTTTAATCACGGATATATCGGTTTCAGGTTTCAGGTTTCAGGTTTCAGGTCGCGCACAACGCCCGATAAAATATGGATCGTAGGGGCGCGTCGCGACGCGCCCCTACCCGACACCCGGCTATTTTCACGTTAGCCTTGCGCCCCTCACCCCCGGCCCCTCTCCCGTTCTGGGAGAGGGGGCGGGGGTGAGGGCGGCGCGAAGATGTAGGTCTTAGCCAATCACCTGGAGCGCCACCTCGGCCACATTCTCGGCAGTGATGCCGAACTTCTTAAACAGCTCGGGGGCTGGGCCAGATGCGCCAAAGCGGTTGAGGCCAACCACTGCGCCACGTGGACCCACGTAGCGATCCCAGCCAATCGAGACTCCGGCCTCCACGGACACCCGCGCCGTCAGTTCGGGCGGCAGCACGCTGTCGCGGTAGCTCTTGTCCTGAGCCTCGAAGAGTTCCCAGGAAGGCAGGCTCACCACCTGGGCGGCCACACCCTTCGCGGCCAGGATGTCACCCGCTTCCAGGGCCAGACTCAACTCGGAGCCGGTGCCGATCAGGATCACCTGCGGGTTCTCCACGGCCCGTAGAATGTAGCCGCCGCGCAGGGCACCCTCGGCGGGGGCCAGCACGGTGCGATCCAGTGTCGGCACATTCTGCCGGGTGAAGATGAGCGCCGTCGGCCCGTCGCGCCGCTCCAGGGCCACGCGCCAGCCAATCGCCGACTCGTTCGCGTCCCCGGCGCGGAACACCACCAGGTTGGGGATGATCCGCAGCGACGCCAGGTGCTCCACTGGCTGGTGGGTCGGCCCGTCCTCGCCCACGCCGATGCTGTCGTGGGTGAAGACATACACGACCTGAAGCTTCATCAGCGCAGCCAGACGAATTGCCGGGCGCAGGTAGTCGCAGAAGACGAAGAAGGTGCCGCCATAAGGAATCACCCCGCCATGCAGGGCCATACCGTTGAGCGCCGCACCCATCGCGTGCTCGCGCACACCATAATGGACATTGCGCCCGCTGAAGTCGTCCGGCGCAATCGAGGCGTAGCCCTTCAGGTAGGTCTGATCCGACGAGTGCAGGTCAGCTGAACCACCCAGCAACTGCGGGATGGATGCGGCAATGGCGTTCAGGATATCGCCCGAGGCCATGCGTGTCCCCTTGGCCTTCGGGTCGGCCGGGAAGACGGGCAGCGTCTCTGGCCAGTTGTCGGGCAGCGCCTTCGCAAACATCCGATCCCACTGTGCAGCCAGCTCGGGATAGGATGCCTTATAGTGTGCCAGTGTCGCCTCCCACTCACGCTGCCGCGTCCCGCCAACCTCTAGTGCCGCCCGCATATGATCGTACACCTCGCTGGGGACAAAGAAGTCGGGCGTGGTCGGCCACCCCAGAGTCTCCTTGGTCTTCACCACATTGGCGGCGCCGAGCGGCTCGCCGTGTGAGGTGTGGCTATCCTGCTTCGGGCTACCAAAGCCAATGTGGGTCTGGCAGATAATGATGGATGGGCGCTCGGCATCATCCTTGGCCTCGGCGATAGCCTGAGCCACAGCGGGGATGTTATGTCCGTCTACCGTGGCTACCTGCCAGCCGTAGGAACTGAAGCGCTCGGCGATATTCTCTGAGAAAGAGAGACTGGTTGGGCCAACCAGCGAGATATTGTTGCTGTCGTAGAGCAGAACTAGCTTACCCAGCTTGAGATGCCCTGCCAGGCTCGCCGCCTCGTGCGAGATTCCCTCCATCAGGTCGCCGTCACCACACAGGACGTACGTATGGTGATCGACCAGACTCGCTCCGGGGCGATTGAACGTTGTGGCCAGCCAGCGCTCGGCGAGGGCCATACCTACCGCCGTTGCAATGCCCTGCCCGAGCGGCCCAGTTGTCGTTTCAACACCCGGCGTATCATGGTACTCTGGGTGACCCGGCGTCTTGCTTCCAACCTGGCGAAACTGCTTCAGGTCGTCGAGCGTCACGTCGTACCCAGTCAGGTGCAGCAGCGCGTAGATCAACATTGATCCGTGGCCCGCCGAGAGGACAAAGCGGTCGCGATTAGGCCATTGTGGGTCTGCCGGATTGTGGCTCATAAACCGCGACCAGAGGACATAGGCGACATCAGCAATGCCCAGGGGCAGCCCAGGGTGTCCGCTATTTGCCTTCTGAACTCCGTCAATCGCCAGGATACGGATCGCGTTTGCCGAAAGTCGGTCGAGCTCTGTGGTCCCGCTCATGCGTATCTCCTCAGTTCATCATTAGGGCACTCCGTGGCAATTATACCACTGCCTCATTTTTTATCGTTCTGATGCCAAATTCGTATCAGATGCCCATGCAATTCGCGCATAACACCCGATCAAAATGGCCGCTGATACCCGGCTATCGGCTATCGGCTATCGGCTATCGGCTATTTTTACGTTAGAGCGGATCAGAGATGTACGCCCTCTGTGCGGTTTCTCTGCTCAATGACAGGTTGCGGATTGCAGACAGATGCGCTATAATGTACACGGAAAAAGGTAATTCACGCACCACATGAGTCTCTCTATTGTCATTTCTCAACTCTTAACGAGTAGTTCTTAATCATTACTCACCCATTCGAGGAGTCCCCTATGTCTGACCTCCTTCAGGACACAGATCACGCCATTGACGATCTGCTGCGCGATCTCGATAACGCCCGTGCCACGAGCTATCCGCTGGTACTGAGTATGCGCCGCCTAACAGAGCCAAGCGAGACACCATATGCCACACTCGACGCACTGGCCGTCGAGGAGGGCTACACGGGTTTGGGGACAAACTGGGTGGAGGTGCCGAGGCGCATCGCCGTCAAGATCCTCACCCACCTGATCGCGAGTGATCTCGCCTACCCAACCACAGTGGTTGAGACAGCGGCAGCCGAGGAACTGGCCGGACGCTTTCTCGCGTTCTTCCAGACGGGAGCGCGCTACTTCACCAATGGTGCGTGTAGCGGGCCGTACGCCATTTACACGACCACAGGGGAAGAGGTACTCGGCTGGCGCTCAATTAGCGCCGCGCCCTTCGATAACGGGGTGATCGGCCTCTCCGCCGACCGCGTGGGTATGCTCTGGGCCGAGGACGCGCCCTGAAAATATCATACAATGGTTAAAAAATACCAGCTTTGCTGGTATTTTTTAACCATTGTATGATTATGAAAATCCTACATCATCCTGCGCTGAAACCCGGCCTCAATTGCGCGCAGGTGCAGCAGCAGGTTGGGATAGAGCAGGTTAACCCGCTGGAGCGCCGGGGCCGGTAGTTCCCAGATCTCCGAGGCGATGCTGGCATGGGCCGTTGCGCTGCGCGGGATGCCGAAGAGCGCCGAGCGTCCGCCAAAAAATTGCCCTGGATTGCGCAGCGTATCAATCACTCTGCCATTCCCGTCGCTGAACGTGATTGCGCCCTGTACCAGCAGGTATCCTTCGTAGCCCGGATCGCCGTAGCTAAACAGCAATTCCCCGGTGGCCATCTGGTGAGGCAAAAAGTCTAGGGCGAGGTCGAGCAGACTGGCCCACGGCAGGTCGCGCAGCACCGGCACCTGGCTCAGCCACTCGGCCCGTGCGAAGGCGGCGACCAGTCCCAGTCGCTCGGCGATATCCTGAAACATCTTAGGCGTAAAACTGACGAGTTGCACGTGGCCGCGTGCGGTCATTGTGCCGGTGCGCAGATCACCCAGGATCGCCCCGCGCTCACCAATGCTGCTGCCGCGCCCGATGACGCGCACCTGTACCCCGCCAACCCGGATCTCCACCAGACCCGAGTGGACGATGTAGGCTCGACCATCGGAGGCATCGCCTTCGTCCATGATCGTCTGGCCATCCGCCCAATCACGCACCTCGGCGTGCATCGCCAGGCTGAGGCGCGTCGCCACTAACAGGCGGGCGAAGAGCGGGCATGCCGCAATGGTCTCGGCAACCTTGATCCGGCTATCGTCGGGCAGTAGTTCGCCCAGAGAGACCACATGGCCGCTGTCGGCAAACTCGATCCGCCCAGCCAGGTCGTCGCTCTCGGCTGGCAGCAGATGTTTGCTGGTATGCGCCAGCACTAGGCGCTGACTCTTCGCCGTCAGCGCTTGGAGCAACCGAGGCGTGATCGTGCTGTGGATCGCGCCTCCGCCCACATCCTGCACCAGCACGCTGGCCCCATCGGCGAACTGTACAAGTTCGCTGCGCCGATCCGCCGAGAGTACGCCCGTCTCCTCCAATTCGCCAAACCAATCCTCGTCGTAGCGCATATCGCCCGAGTAACAGATCCCGTTCACCCGCACGGCAATCGTCGGGATGGAGTGAACCGCGTAGATCGCCTCAAAGCGCCGGCCACTGAGATCCACCGGCGTGCCGGGGTTTAACGGGTAGAAGTCGAAGAGGGCCGCAGCCTCATCCTCAGGCAGCGCCAACATCGCACCCAGCAGGCGCAACAGACTCGCGTACACAATATCCGAGGTGAGCAGGCGCACACGGTGGCTTCCCATCAGGATCAACTCGGGCAGGCCGGCCACATGATCTTCGTGCAGGTGCGAGAGGACCACTTCGGAGATATGGTGCGAGGCCATGCCTAAGTTGCCCAGGCGCACCAGGATATAGGCTGCTGCATCAAAGAGCGTTGCCTGAGTCTGCACGCTGGTGCCGAGGTACGCCAGAAAGCAGGTCGTAATCCCCGCCGGGTCAAAGCCGTCGCTGCCACCAATAAACTGGAGCGTCAGTTCCTGGCGCTGGAGCGGGCGGGGCGGAGCAACGGTCAGCGGCATGGCTACCTGGGAGATCTGTGTGTGTACCCGCGCCGCCACATCGCCGCCTTCGTAGAAAACGAAATCCTCGTCCTCCAGAACAATCTGCGTGGTTCCCAGATCTCCGCCGCCCGCCTCCAGGCTCACAATATCAACCATATCATCCACACGCGGCGCGTGGCCGAGGGGCGGATAGTAGGCGACGGCAGCGCACTCGCGGCGCAGCCAATTGTACGGCCCGTAGTCCGCATCTGGCCCGTTGATCGTCTCCAGAAGAATCAGCCGCAGGCGGCGGGCCTGATCCTCCGTCACCGTGATCAGATGGGCACGGCGGTTCTTTACAAAAAAATTAGCGTAAATGATAAACTCAACGCTCGCGTAATTAATCCCACGGCGCACAAACCCGCTCGATCCAAGTTCCTGGCCGGCACGCATATCCGGCGGCAGCAGCACAGTGGCCGGTGGGGTCAGGCCCGCAGCCAACACATACTTCAGCGTCTCCGGCGGGCAGTTCACCAGCACATCACCGGCGTGCGCTTCCACCAGATAGATATTATTGGGCAGCGCACGCACGTGCTTTGCCACAGGCATCAGTGCAGGAGAGTCACGCATCAAGGAGCGTCCTTTCACGGGCCACCAGACACGCCAACAGGGGTAGAATGCAGCGGGGTACAATGCGGCAGCACCTTTTAGATGTATGTATGTGAACGTGTGATGCAACATCCTTCGCGTAGAGAATTATCGCATACGGTTGGCATTCCTTGTCCAGGGGCAAAGCCCAAGGTTCTGCTATAATGGGCCAAGATTTAGACCACGCAGGAGGCACACTGCTATGTCCGGCCATTCGAAGTGGCACAGCATCCGGCGCTCGAAGGGCGTCACCGACCAGCGCCGTGGCCAGCTCTTCACCAAGCTCGCCCGCGATATTACGATTGCGGCCCGCGAGGGGGGGAGCGCCGACCCTGACCAGAACTTCCGGCTGCGTCTGGCTGTTGATAAGGCTCGCGCCAGCAACATGCCCAATGAGAATATTCAGCGCGCAGCCGACCGTGGGGTGGGCAAGGGCGGTGAGGCGGCCCTTGAGGAAATTTACTACGAAGGCTACGCCCCTGGCGGCGTTGCGCTGATTATCGAGACCGCCACCGATAACCGTAATCGCACCAGTTCCGATGTGCGTTCGGCAATCAATAAGGCCGGTGGCAACCCCGGCGAGCCTGGCTCGGTGGGCTGGATGTTTGAAACCAAAGGTCTGATCACTATTGATCTCACCGGCACTAAGCTCGATCCCGACGAGGTTCAGCTTCAGGTGATTGACGCCGGTGCCGATGATGTTGATGTCTCTGACGTGGTGCTTGAGGTCTATTGCGAGTGGACCAGCCTCAACATCGTGCGCCAGGCGATTATTGACCAGGGCTTGCCGATCACCGGTGCCGAGAAGACGATGCGCCCCAAAACCCTCGTGCAGCCCGACGAGAAGGACGCACTCGCCATTCTGCGCCTGATTGAGAAACTGGAAGATCTCGACGATGTTCAGAAGGTCTACTCCAATCTTGACATCACCGATGAGATCGCGGCTAAGTTTGATGAGTAGTTTCCAGAGGGTGTGGGGTGAGCGAATCTCTGCCCACACCCTCGCACCAGGATCATGAAGACCATCGGTATTGATCCTGGCACCGCACGTATGGGCTGGGGTGTAGTGGACGAGCAGGGTGGCCAGATCAGCCTGGTGGAGTTTGGCGTGCTGACCACGCCCGCTGGCATGCCTCAGGCCGAGCGCCTGCGCCGCCTCTACGACGGACTCACCGAGATCCTGGGTCGCCATCGGCCTGCCTACGCCGCCATTGAGGAACTCTTCTTCGGTAAGAACGTCAATACGGCGATTACCGTTGGCCAGGCTCGTGGTGTTGCCCTTCTCGCTCTCCAGATCTCCGGTGCTGCCATCCACGAGTACAAGCCCACCGTTGTCAAACAGGCGCTCACTGGTTATGGCGGTGCCGATAAGCGCCAAATGCAGGAGATGGTGCGGATCACCCTCACCCTCCCCACCGTCCCTCATCCCGACGATGCCGCCGATGCTCTGGCGATCGCCATTTGTCACGCCTACACCGGGCCGACATTGCGCCGGATATCGGGCGCGTCGTAAACGGATAGATATGTCATCACGCCGACGACCGGGCGCGCCCTGCGATTTCGAGGAGGCGCGGCCCGGTCTGTTCATCGTCCATAACCCGGCCATTGGCCCATCACTGCGTGGCGAGGGCGACCGCGAGGGCGACCGCTTCACCCTCACGTCGTGGCGCGGCGA
Source organism: uncultured Oscillochloris sp. (assembly GCA_903920315.1). Classification (GTDB taxonomy): domain Bacteria; phylum Chloroflexota; class Chloroflexia; order Chloroflexales; family Chloroflexaceae; genus Oscillochloris. The sequence goes on along the minus strand of CAIXLU010000589.1, from coordinate 18,515 downwards.
GGGTCTGGTTGCCCGCCTACGCGCCCGCAGCTTTACGGTACTCACGCTGGCCGACCAAGCCGCCGCCCTGCCCAGTCTGCCTGCCGTCAATCCACCCGGTGCGCAGATGGTTCACACATTGGCTGCGAACGAGCGCATCAGCTACTTCGCCGCAGACCCGCTCGGCTGGGCACCGGCCCCCGAGGCGGGGCCGGGTGCGGTGTTCCTGTGTGAGGGATGGGTACTACGCCGCCGCCGCTCGCGTGGCCCCTTTAGCTACTACCAACTACTCGGCGGCAGCTTCATTCTACGCGGCGAGGACGCCGCCCTGAGCATCGGCTACGCCCAGGTCACACTCGCCAGCGCCCCGCAGATCACGGCTACGCCCGCCGATAGCGGATACCTCTTGCCTGACCTGCCCCTGCCCGCCGCCCACCAGCGCGTCCTCAGGCGTATCGCCGAACATACGCCCCAGGGCTGGGTTATATCGCCCACAGGCATCCCCACCGCCTCCGCCATCCTGTCCCGCCTGGGTATCTCTCTGATTGCAGATTGCAGATTGTAGATTGCAGATTGCAGATTGTAGATTGCAGATTGCCAGAACCCGATACGCCTAATCTGCAATCCGCAATCCACAATCCACAATCGAGTTACCGTCCCTCTTTCTGCTTGAGATCCGCAATTAGCGCCTGCACCCCCAGAAACGCCGGGCGCGGACTCCAGTCCGGGTTAAGGATGGCAAACGACGCCTGCTCGTGCTGCGGATCGCCGCGCTCGCCCCAGAGTACCGCGAAATTGATGTTCCAGAGGAACATGTTGCTCACCCACGGGTACTGCTCGTAGGTGCGCGTGATCGCCCCGGTGATGTACGTAGCTTGCTGATCGAGGCTCACCTGATTGCCGAACTCGTAGCCGGGGGTGTTATTCTGCGTCGCCCAGCCGTACTCGGTGATCCACATCTTTTTGTCGGCCATGCCGTACTGCTCCATCCACGCCCGCACGTTCTCGACATGGCGGAAGTAGAAGGTGGAGTCAGTCGTCCACCCATTTGCGGTGCTTGGATTATCTGGCCAGAGCGTGTCGGGCGAGTTGGCCGATCCACCGGGGTGTACCGCCTGAATATCGAAGTAGTTGCGTACTTCGCCGCCGTTGTAGGTATACATGGCCTGGTAGAACTCCCGATCCGAGAGCGCCAGAGCCGGGTCGGTCACACCGCTGGAAGACGAGGCCGCCGCCAGTACAATCGCGTTCGGACTCACCGCCTTGATCCGCGTGTAGGCGACCTTGAGGACCTCGACGTAATGCCCGACATCCGCCGGTACAATATTCCCGCCGTTTTCGTGGGCCAGGTTCGGCTCGTTCCAGATCTCGTATGCCTGGATCTTATCGCCGTAGCGCTGGGCCATCAGTTCCACAAAATTCCCCAGGGTCGCGGGGTCGCTGGGCAGGCCATTGGTGGGATTATAGGCGCTGGGCGACTGGACGATGTTCACCAACAGCTTGCGCCCGTAGGCGTTGACTGTGTTCACAATCATGTCGAGTTCTTCCCAGCCGTAGATCCCGGCCACCGGGTCTTGAATATCCTTCCAGACCACCTGCTGGCGCACCCAGTCGAAGCCGGCGTTCTGCACCAACTGGAGTACCCGATCACGGTCGGTGTAGTAGAGGTGTCCGACAACGCCGAACTCCAGCGAGGATGCGGCAGCGGGCGCAGCGGTGGGAACCTCGGTGGCAGCCGCTATCGTGGGTACATCGGTAGGAATCTGGGTAGCCACCGCCGTGGGTACAGGTGTTTGAGCAGAGGCAGATGAGTCGGGCGTCGCAATCACCGCCGCCGTGGGTACCTTCGGCGAAGGTGTACTAGGCGGATTGCCCCCACACGCGACGATCAGCGGCACAAGCAGAAAAAGCAGCAGAAGGCTGCTGCGCAGACGGGAAGATCGGTTCATATGTGGCGTGCGCTCCATAACATAAATTGTCCGAGAGGTGATTGGCGACAATGCCGCCAATCACCTCTCGGACGTTGAAAGCTAGTTCTTCGGCATTGCCTGGATAGCGAACCACGCCGGGCGCGGGCTCCAGTCACCGTTCAGTACACCAAACGACCCCTGTTCGTGCAGTGGTTCGCCCGTGGCGCTGGCGGATACCGCGAAGTTCAGGTTCCAGACGAACATCGCCCCCACCCACGGCGCATAGTCGTGGCGACCGCGCTGGAAGGCGCGGATGATCCAGTCGGACTGAGTCTGGAACGAGATGCTGTTGCCGTACTCGTAGCCAGGGGTGTTATTCTGTGTCGCCCAGCCGAACTCGGTAATCCAGATCTGCTTGTCGGCCATGCCATTCTGCACCAGCGTGTTGCGGATATCCTCGACGCGCCGGAAGTAGAACTCGCGGCTGTTGCGCCAGTTCGGGCCGGGGCCGGGATTATCGGGCCACATCTGGTCGGGCGAGTTGTACTGGCCACCTGGATGGACGCCAATCGCATCCACGTGGGTGCGGAATTTCGGATTCGAGGCCATCGAAGCCATGTACGAGGTGTCGCTTAGGGCAATGTCGGTGCGATTCGTCTCGGTCGAGGTGGGCGCGCCACTCACCACAATCGCATAGGGGTCGTTCGCCTTAATCGCCTCGTAGACGGCGGCGAGCATATCAACAAAGTAGTCGGCACCAGCGACGCTGCCGCCGATTCCGCCTGAGGTGGCGCAGTCGCCGCCATTCTCACAGGCCCGGTTCTCCTCGTTCCAGATCTCGTATGCCTGAACACGGCCCTTGTAGCGTGCTGCCATCTGGCCGGTGAAACTGGCAAAATCGCTAAAGCTCGAACGGCGCGGCATACCCGGCCCGCCCGCCCAGTCTGGCGCAGCCACAATACTTAGCAGCAGGCTGATCCCGTTCTTGCTGGCATCACTGACAATATTGTCCAGTTCGCCCCAGTAGATCGTCCCCGAAATGTCGTGCAGGTCGCGCCAGCGCACCTGTTGGCGCAGCCACATCACCTGGGCGTTCTTCGAGACCTGCATCACCCGGTTGCGATCCTGCCACGCAGTTCCCTGGCTGTAGAGGTTGGCGTTAAAGCCATAGACAAACTGGCGCGGCAAGGCGTTATCAGCCGCACGAGAGTCGAAGCTGTTGTCGTTGGCATGGAAGCGGTCGCGGTATTCATTGCCGAGCAGGCCGAGCAGAATGCGGTACTGCGGATTCGACTCGTTGGGATGCCACTCCATGCGCTGGCGCTCGAAGTACTGCACCCAGTAGGTCTGCCCGTCAGCCGCATTTACTTCCTGGAACTGCTCAGAGAGTGGCAGGCCAAACACGCTCAGACCGCCATTGTTCTGCCAGTAGTCGCGGAAGGGGGCCGGGCCATTGCGCAACGTGTGGCCGGTAGACGCATCATAGGTGCCGTCGCCGGGGTCGTCTACCCTCTGAAAGGCCGACTCGCTGCGGCCCTGCGCCAAACGGCTGCCCATCAGCCGCCCAAGCACATAGTACTTGTTATCCTGCTGGCCGAAATTCTCCGGGTGTTCCTCAAGCACCGCCCGCTCGAAGTACTGCACTCGATAGTACTGGCCAGGGTTGGTAAAGCTCTCCTCGACAATCGGCTGCGAGATAGGGTAGCCGAGAACGAAGAGGGCGTTCGGGGTATTCTTCCAGAACTCCAGGAACCAGTTGACCGCCGAGTGACCCGTCTCACCAAAGTAGCGGGCCTGATAGGGCGGGTACGTGTCGGCCACACCCGACTGAGCGGCGGACGCCTGCGGCCACGCCGCGAGGGTGGCGATGGTCGAGACGAGGGCCAAGACAAGCACAATTCGCTTCGCCATACTCTGTCTCCTCCGGGGTTTGCTTCAGGTACATGCAATCTTCACTATAGGCGATAGTAGTAACGCCGATGGAGCTACCCCGTCAATCACCGGCGCACAATCAGAACCCAACCGGATGCAGCGGGCGATCCGCCGATTCTGGCAGCCTGAACATATATAGAGGTTGAGATTCAGATGGTTTTGACATGGGGGGGCGCGGCCACAGTGCCTGCGCCATCAGAACTGCGCTACCTAAGGGACGCCGCAGATTATACGGGGGGGCGTTCCTCGCGTCAAATGATCGCGTGCTAAATGCATCTGGCCTCGGCCTTCTCCGCAAGCATCTCCCAGGCGTGTGGGAGCGGTATCAAGAGCGTATTAATGCAATACCGCAGAAGTAACGCTGTGACGTCAGATCCAATGCCCATGTCACCCTGAGCGACGCGAAGGGTCTATTAGCGGGTCGGGAAAGATGCTTCGCTGCGCTCAGCATGACATGACAGCGTTACTTCTGCTCTACTGCGTATTAATGCAAAAGAAACAGGCCACACATCAGAATGACGTGTGGCCTGCAAATGGAGCGGGAGACGAGACTCGAACTCGCGACTTCGACCTTGGGAAGGTCGCGCTCTACCAACTGAGCTACTCCCGCGTCACGGGTACCAGTATAGCACCCGTGGAAATCTCTGTCAATTGTTACGACATCAGGCGATAGCCCACACCCCACTCGGTGAGCAGCAAGCTGGGGTTACGCGGGTCAAGCTCGATCTTACGGCGCAGGTGCCAGATATAGACCTTGAGGTAGTCGTTATCCCTCGTGTATTCCTGGCCCCACACGGCGCGCAACAGCGTCTCGTGTTCCACCACCTTGCCCGCATTTTCGGACAGAACGAGCAGCAGGTGGTACTCGGTCGGGGTCAGATCCACCATCTTGCCGCGCACACGCACCTCGCGCTTCTGCTGATCGATCAGGATCTGTTCATTGCCTGCGGTGAGAGGCCGGTAGGCCGGGGGGACGCGCCGCAACAGGGCGCGGATACGCGCCGAGAGCTCGTCCATATTAAACGGCTTGAGCAGATAGTCATCAGCCCCACGATCAAGGCCGGTAATGACATCGTCGCTCTGTACCTTCGCAGTGAGCATCAGGATCGGGATCTGCGAGAACTCGCGCACCTTACCGCACGCCTCGACGCCGTCCATTTCGGGCATCATCACATCCAAGATCACCATGTCCGGGCGTTGCTCGCGCACCGCAAGAACGCACAGTACCCCGTTGGACGCCTCGATAACCCCATAGCCTTCATATTCAAGATTGATACGGATCAGCTCACGCAGACCGTCGTCGTCGTCAACTACTAGGATGGTACGCTGCTCCATGTGCAATCCTTGCGCTAAGGTGCGCCGAGGGCCAAACCTTCTCGCTGCAGCTCAGTAAATCGGGCGGTTACGTCATCGAGCGTCAGTTCACCGACGTGGACATAACGGATCTGGCCCTTCACATCAATAAAGAAACTTGTTGGGAGGGGGAACACCCGAAACGCACTGGTTACGCTGCCATCACGATCAAGGGCGATGGGGTAGGTCAGATTATATTGGGCGACGAACGTCCGGATGCCATCCTCGCTCACGCCCTGAGTTTTCTCGTCATCGGTCAGGTTGACGCCAATGATCGCGAGCCCCTTTGCGCCAAGACGCTCGTTAGCGGCCTGGAGTGCCGGTAGCTCACGTTTGCACGGCTCGCACCACGTACCCCAGAAGTTGACCAGTACCACCTTCCCGCGATACGCCGTCAGGCTAACACTGTCGCCCGCCACGGTTTGTAGGCTGAAGGCGGGCGCGGGGCGATTCACCTCGCCCATCGCCTGACTCTGGACATCGCTGCCTCTGCCGGTGAAGACCCAGATCCCCGCTACCAGCACCAGGGCGACAAGAACCCCCATGATGGCGAACATCCGCTCACGCGGGCTGATCTGCCGTCGGGCGTTGACACGAGCGGAGCCGCCCTCCGCAGGGGTGATGCCAATGCTGACATCGTACTGGCGACGGCGCACCGGATCGGACATAATGGCGTAGGCACGCTCGATTTCAGCGCTGCGCTCCACCGCTACCTGACGGAGCGTGTCGTCAAGATCTGCGACACGCTCCGGGTTGTAGCGCTCACGCTGTCGCTGATAGGCAGCCGCGATCTCATCAGGACTGGCCTGCGGCTCTATGCCCAGTAATGTATAGTGCGTATTCATAATGGTGCGCCTTGATGCCTGTATTCTAACACAGGTGCTTTAACTTTTGTCCAACATCTCCGACAAAAGTAGACATCAGCGACTATACTTGGCGATGAGTTGACGGGCCTGCATTGCCACACCCGGCTCGACGTTGGGCATCACAATCGCCTTCTGCCACTGCTCAAGGGCTTGAGTCTTCTGCGGCGGATCGGCAGAGATCATGCACAGCCCTTTGCTGAGCAGAGCGCGACTCTCCTGGGGGGCATCTTTGATCGCCTGATCTGCTTCACTAAGCCCCTGGGAAATGAAGCTCTGGTCCTTCACGCCTACCCCGTAGTAGCAGAGGGCCGAGGCGAGATCGGCACGGGCAATCGCGTTTGTGGGGGTAATTTTCAGTGCCTTGGCGTAGGCATCGCGGGCCTCTAGCCAGCGCGGCAGTCGCTCGACATAGATGCTGTGCAGGCTCTGATCGCCGCCATCAAGCCGCTCACGCACCACCACCACGCTATCGTAGAGCGCATTGCCAAGCTCGATCCATGCATTCGCGTTGTCGGGAACCTGGTTTGCCACCTGGCGCGCCGCACCAATCTGAGCCTCAAACTGGTTGATCACTTCATCAATTGATGCCGTGGCGGCGGCGGTGGGTTGTCCCATCGTACTTGGCCCAGCTTGGTCGCTCGCTCCGCTTGCCCCGCTCGCTGCCGGACTCGGCCTGTTCGTGGTGAACAGTGTGATCAGGACGATGGTGAAGGTGACGACGCCCACAATCAGCACCGGCGGGATCCACGTCGGCAGCCGCTGGGATTTCCCCGTTTGCCGACCACTACGCCGTGGAGATGGGCTAGGCGGCGACAAGGTGGGCTGGGTGTTGAAGTCCTTCGACCGCTCCTGACGCCGCGCCGGGGGCAGCGGGCGATAATCAATCAGGTCGTCGTCATCTGGCGTAGGTGAAGACACTGCCGATCCCGCAACGCGGGTCGGCGAGGCCACGGCCACCTGTGCGAGCAACTCGGCATCAAATCCGGCGCGCCGGGTCGGATCGCTTAGAATCGTATAGGCCCGCTCGATCTCATCGCGGCGGCGGCGGGCCAGTTCGACCAGTTCATCAGCGGCACCCTCAAGGTGGGTTGGGTCGTAACGCTGGCGCATTCGGTCATAAGACGCACGGATAGCCTCGGCGTCAGCCTTCGGGTGAACTTGCAGGGTCTCGTAGTAATCTTGCATGTCCAAAATATCAGTGTTGGGAGAGGAGCGGAGAGAGCCACGCTCTCTCCGCTAAAATGGACTAATCACCACTGGCAGGGCGGGGGGTACGGGGCCAGGGCCAGCGGAAGCGAGCGCCGAATAGTCCTTTGGGCAAGCGCACCCGCTCACCGGCCAGTGCAGCCCGACCTTCAAGGTAGCGTCGCAGCATCGCGATTAAGCCGCCGATCACGCCGACGGTAATCCCGATCCAGACGAACACAACCAGCGGCTTGATGCTCACCGTGATCACGCCCTTGGCGGGTATCACGGGCAAATTATCGAATCCCGCGCCTTTACCCTCCAACATCACCATACGGTTGGTCGGGTCAACCTCAACCAGAGTGATGCTCTCGCCGCCGGGCAGAGTTGCCGCAACATGCTCCAACTTCTGCTCACTGGTGGTTGAGTCCATAGACACCTGAATCGTCGGCTCAACCTCGCTGGTTTTGCCGTCGTAAAGCACGCTGAGCTTTGCGCCGACCTTGATGGGGCCGTCGCCACTCATCGAATTACCATTCAGATTGAAGTCTACAAACGTAATCGCATACGGCCCAACCGTCACCGTCTTGCCAGCCCCAATGATCGGGCGAGCCTGGTTGGTCTCTGGGTCGTAACCCGCCGGCGCGATGTAAATATCCTGTATCGGAAAGCCAAAATAGGTTACGCTATGAATCGCCGGGGTCTGCATAGTCGAACCCATGCGCTCATTGACGTAGAGGAAGGGCCGAGCGTTGTAGATGTCGCTCTTCCCGTCGTTGACGGTGAAGTCCAGCACGCCGCGCTGCTCTTTGTCGAGCTGATAGCCGTTGAAGGTAAAGTCATAGCCGAAGATCTTGGTCGTCTCGCCAGGAGCCATCACCAAGCGCTGGTCGGGAGTGGCGTAGGCGCTAGAGCCAACCATCCCGATCAGGGTCAGGCTAAAGCCGAGGTGGGCCATATAGCCGCCAATCCGCATCCAGCCGCCACGCAGCGTGCGGATCAGCATCACCAGGTTTGTGCCGATAGCGAACACGCCGCCAGTCACATAGGCCAATGAAACCACATCGCGCACATTGACCAGCATTGCCGCAATTGCTGCGATCACCGCCGCGAGGGCGGGCCAGCGCATGGTGCGCAGTAAATGGCGCATGTTGGCATCACGCCAGCCCAGCAGCGGGCCGAGGATCATCAGCACAATGATCACCGCGCCGAGAGGTGGCACCGTGCGCTTGTAAAAACTCGTCGCTAGGCTGAAGCGACCATCGGTGAAGGGCTGGGCCTGGGGGTTCATCAGCGTGCCATCATCAATCTCAAAGGCTCCGCTCATCCAGGTCTGAAGCGTACTGCCCACGCCGGGAATGGCCGAGATCACCGGCATCGAGGTGCCGACGCTGATCACCAGAGCGGTCACGCCAAAGGCAATAATCGCCAGAACAAAGAAGCTGTCGCGTGAGAAGAACTTACTGCTCAGCGGGCGGGCCGGAATGTCGCGCCAGCGCCAAGCGAAGAGTCCCAGTGAGATGACGAGCAATGAACAGAGAACCACAACCAGACCCGTGTAGATGCCTTCGGCCACAAACGAATGCACCGAGAAGTTGGCGTAGACGCCACTGCGGGTAAGGAAGGTGGCGTAGAAGACCAGGATGTAGGCCGCCAGCGCCAGGAACAGGTTGGTCTTGCGCATCCCGCCGTGGGTGCGCTGGAGGATCATGCCGTGCAGCATGGCGGTGAGGATGAGCCAGGGCACCAGCGACGAGTTCTCCACTGGATCCCAGCCCCAGTAACCGCCCCAGCCCAGGGTCTCGTAGGCCCAGTAGCCACCCAGCAGCAGGGCCAAGCCGAGGGACGCCCACGCCGCCAGTGTCCAGGGAATGGCGCGGGCAACCCAGGTATCATAGTCGCGGCGCACCAGGGCGCTGATGGCGAAGGCGAAGGGTACGGTGGTAAGGGCATAGCCAACAAAGAGGATCGGAGGATGGATGATCATCCAGAAGTTGTGCAGCAGCGGGTTGAGTCCCTTGCCATCAACAGGCAGCGGAGATGGGGCCAAGCCGGTGGCCGCATCAATGAGCGGCTTGAAGGGGTTCAGAACCAGGACAAAGCAGAGCAGTGAGACCTGCACGATCATCATCACGATCAGCGAATAGGGTTCAAAGTGCTTCGTCCGGCGCACCATCAGGGCGGCGGCAATACTGCCCCAGATCGTCCAAATCAAAAAACTACCCGGTTGCCCAGCCCAGCTTGCCGCCACGGTGAAGAAGAAATCCAGATCAAGCGAGCTATAATTATAGACATAATCAATGTCGAAACGATGCGCCAAGAAGAGCGTAAGCAGCAATGTCCATGCCATCAACAGGGCACCGAGGGTGCCAAAGACACCGAAGCGGGCGTAGAGCAGAGCCGGACGACTGCCACGAATCACCAGCGTGTAGCTTATGATTGACAGCAGGGCCATCGCGATTGAGGTGACGATCAGGAACGTACCGAGAGAGTACATGTACATAGTGCGAGCCTTCTTGGGGTTTGGGCAGTTGCCCTAAAAGCCTCCATCTACAGATTGGTCAAAAGATTGGTCAAAATCGTCAGCTTCGCTGGCAATTTTGACCAATCTGTAGATGGCCATTAGTGGGAGCCTACGGCTCTGTCAGCTACTTTGTCGCGTTCGCCTGAAGCTCCTGGTACTTCGATGGGCATTTCACGAGCAGGCTGTCGGCCAAAAACGACTGCTGGGCGCTATCGTAGTGACCAATGGCGACAATGCTGATCGCCTGCTCAAAGTTGGACGGGCGTGGCTGGTTAGAGACAACCTTCACCATCTGCTTGTTTGAGTCCTGGAGCATGAAAGTGAATCGCCCCTCAGCATCCATCTCGCCTTTCGAGCCAAGGAATCCGGCTAACTGAATGCTGCGCGAGCTACTGATCGCCTCGTCCACACTGGTGGTATAGGCCCGAAAAGCGTCCTTAAAACCAAACAGACCGTAGACAATCGCCAGCAGAATGATGCCGAGGCCCGCGATGTGCAGCGGCTTGATCTCAAAGCCGCTGCGGGTTGGTACATGGACAGTGGCCATAATGTATCCTCTCGTGTGTGCATGACAGCGGCGGGATCGTCCCCGCGCCACTATTTTTCTACCGGTTCACCCTCGCGCACCCGTGTGACGGTGGATCGCGGCGCGGCGGGCTGCTCGCGCCGATCCTCTCGCTCAAGCTCACGTTTGAGGGCGCGGGCTTGCGTGTCAATCCGCCAGAGGTAGACGAAAATCCCGACCCAAACCGACAGCGTAACAGCCATCGCAACATAGACCGCCGCACCTGCGTCGAGCGCCGTATTCATACGCGCGAACCCTCTCTGCGCGCCAGCGCCCACTCCACATTCAGCAGCGTCGCTCGCACATTCAGCATCCAGAAAAACAGGGCGGTGAAGCCGACGATCGAGGCGAGGAAGGTAAACAGGGTACGTCCGTTGTCAATCAAGCCCGTGCCGGGTGCCTCAATATTCAGCCGCACGCTGTTCGTTGCCAGATTCACATCCTCTACCACCAGGCGAAAGCGCAGACCGGGGAAGTTTGGTCGTTCCAGGATCTTATGGTTGGCGGTGTCGTATGTTGGGCTCAAAGCCGTGACACTACTCATCCCTGGCTCGGTCACTTCAACCTTAGCCGTCACCACATCGCCGACACGATCAAGGCCAACCAGTTCAACCTTGCGGTCGCCCAGCAATCCTAGCCTACCCACACCTAGTTCCACACCCTCGCACTTGCTGCCCTGAAGAAAGGCGCAGTTGGGGTGCAGCGTGCTGTCGCTGATCCGTGGCGCAACGAAGATCAGAAAGGGCATGGTGACAAATGCAAACAACGAGTAGACCGCACTGAGCTGACGGCGGCGGGCCACATCTTCAATCGAAGAGCGCAGGGCAAACATGGCCGCGTAGATCAGCAGCAGGATAAAGATGGATGTCTGCCGTGGATCCCAGTTCCAGTAGACGCCCCAGACCACCTGCGAGAAGATCGCTCCGGTAACCGTCGCCAGCACCGTGAAGAGGAATCCGCTCTCGGCCGAGGCGAGAGCGTAGTCATCGTGCTTTGGTTGCCCACGCCAGAGATAGAGTCCGCTAAAGAGGGCCGATATCGAGAAAGCCAGCACGCTCACCCACGCGGTGGGTACGTGCATCATGATGATCCGCCCGGCGTTGCCGAGCCCTTCGTACTGCGGTACCACGAGAAACATGGCCACCGCGACCCCCGCGATCCACACACCAATCAGCAGCTTGGCAGCCTGGGCCATCCGCTGTGCCATTGGCCAACGCCTTTCCTCATCGCTATGGGACAATCACGTTCGACATATCATACTATGCCCGTGTCCTCAGAACAACAGCAATCTGCCATTACGCGGCCTCGCACGATGCGTTAGCGAATATCGGTGCATTCTATCACAGAGTACACACATCGCATGAAAAATATAGCACATGTGGGAGGGTTCACCTGCGGGGGTGTGACAACAATACGTTAAGAAGTCATTTCTTGCGGGGGGATCTCTACGATAAAACGCACACAGGCGGCCACCTCAGGTTGAGGTAGCCGCCTGTGTGTCCGACAGAACCTAGCGGGCGGTAACTCCGGCCGGGATGTTCGAGTAGTCAGAGGTAATCGTTACACCGGCCGGGCTGGTGTAGTACGCCTGGACACGGTACTGATACACAGTACCCTTCGTCGTCGTCCGATCCGTGTAGGTGCGGATGTTGTTCCCCACGATAGTGGAGATCCGAGACCAGTTGCCTCCCTCTAGGCGCTCAACGTAGTAGCCGCTCTCGTTATTCGCGTTATCCGACCAGTTGAGCCGGATCGAGCCAGTGGCGACGGTGAGCCGCAGGTTCGTCGGGAACGCGAGCAGGTTGTTCGGCGGCGCTGCCGGTACGTTCACCCGAGTCGTCGGGGTTGAGGCTGGCCCATTGCCAGCCGCATTGAAGGCAATCACGCGGTACAGATACCTTGCGCCAGGTACCGCAGTCACATCCGTGTAGGTCGTGGCCGTCCCCTCACTGGTGAAGGTAGTCACCGCGCCGTTGGCGGGCCAGGTGTTGTTGGTAGCGTTGACCCGCTGGATGGTATAGCCGGTGACCGGGGCCGTGCCGGTGGGTGCCGTCCAGATCAGCACGATCTGCGGCGAACCGGCCACTCTCGTCAGGTTCGTAGCGGTGCCAGGCGGCACGCCGGCTGCCGGCACCGTCACCTGGATAATTGCGGGATTGCCATCTCCCGCGCTGTTATAGGCGACCACGCGGTAGAAGTAGGTCGTCAGCGGCGCGACGGTTGCGTCGGTGTAGGTGCCGGTCGGCGTGCCCGCCACTCCGATGGGCGGATTCGACCACGGGCCAGCGTTCGTCGGGCCACGCTGAACCTTGTAGCCGACGATCGTCCCGGAGGCACCGCTCCAGGTCAGCTTGACCTTCGGCGCAGTGGTTGGGTCCACGATGGTGCTCTGGATCGCGATCGTGCCCGTTGGCGGCGTCCCAATCGCGGCCTGCACCGGCAGGCTGGGCTGTGAGATACCGGCGAAGTTGTAGGCCCGCACCTGGTAGTTGTAGGTCATGCCAGCTAGAGCGCTGGTGTCCGTCCAGCTATTCGCGCCAAAGCCCATCGTGCCAGTGGTGTTGCTCGGGGTGCGACCAACCTCGGCAAACTGGCCCAGCCCACCGTTGGGCAGCACGTCCTGGCGCTCGATGATGAAGCCTTCCTCGTTGTCGGCCAGGTCGTACCAAGCCAGGGTGACGTTCGCCGGCTTGGCGGTGACAACCTTCAGCGAGTCGGGGGCCAACGGCAGATCGGTGGTCGTCTGCTTCACGACGTAGCCCGAGAAGGTCGAGCCCTTGCCGTTAAACGCCTCGATCCGGTACTGGTAGGTCTTAGCGGCGTTCAGCCCCTCGCTGCGGAAGGTCTGCCGCACCGTGTTGTCGGTCGGGTAGACCACGGCCAGCTTGTCCCACGAAGCGGTGTCGCCCAGTTCGCTGGGGCTGATGTCCTTGCCATAGCGGATCCAGACCACGTAGCCGTCGGCACCGGTCGCCGGATCCCAGCTCACATCGAGGGCGAAGGGGTTGAGCGGCAGGAGCAGGTCGGCAGCAACACTACCGTTTGTCGGGTTGTACTTGGTTCCCCAATTGGCCGGGGCCACCGGGGCTGCGGTGGCGACGGTGGAGTCAGATGCGGCGACGAACGGATCGCCCTTGCCGGTGAGCGTCCATGCTGCGTAGGCGATGCCGCCCCAGTTGTCGCGCAGGGCGTTCCCGTCCATGTCCGTGACCTGCGAGAATGCGGTGAGATCCGCCGCCGTCCCGTTGTTGGCGTTGATGTAGGTCAGCACCTGATCGCTCAGGTAGGTCGGGGTCAACGGGTAGTTTGCCGCGAGGAGGCTGGGCGGTCCCTCGGGGCGCAGGGTCGAGGTGTCGCTGTTCTTCAGATGCTCCACAAACTCGCGCGAGTGGGTCTGCCACTTGATCTCCGCACGTGCGCTCAACTGCGCATTCGGATCAGCGCTGAAGGTGTAGGTGACGATGTCATAGCCCTGGCCATTCGGATAACGACCGGAGTTGAGATCACTGGGGGTATCGCGATTGACCGAGTCGTCGTAGCGTACGAAGTTCGTCGGGTCGTAGTTCCAGAACCTGCTGCCCGCCTCCATATACTTGGCCTTGTTGAAGCCGGCCGGCGGGATGCGGTTGTCGAAGAGGATGGTGCCGTTCAGCAGGCTCGGCGACGACTTGCAGGTGAACTGCGACGACAAATCATAACCGCAACTGCCCGTTACCTTCTCGTAGACCATCACCGCGTTGTTGGTACTGTCAATCGTGTTGCTCAGGGCGCGGTTGAAGGCAGTGGCCGAGTCGGTGCGCAGTTCGGCCGTGGCCTGGTCGTAGACGCCCGACTGGTAGACGCTGGTGTCGGTGGCGTCCTTCACATCCAGGCTGATCCAGAAGCGCCGGCCGTCGGGGTAGCCCGAGGGGATGCTGTGGCCACTGGTGTTGGTCACCTTGACCTTCACCTGCCAGCGGTTGTAGTCGGGGCTGGTCGGGTCGGTAGAGATCCGAGTCGGCGGGCTATCAATATTGATATCGACGCCGTCGGTCATCGAGATCTCGGTGTTGCGGATGGTGCGATCCCAAGTCAGGTCACGCGAGGACATCATCCCTGGGAAGATCCGTGGGTCATTGTTGGTCGGCGCGCCGATCACCTCAAGGTCAACCTCGGGGTAGAGGATCTTCATCATCTTGGCCAGGTCGCGGTTGGCTCCGGCCAGCTTGTGCATGGTCGTGCCACCCTGAGGGTTGCGGTCTACGCCGTAGGGTGCCCAGCCCACCAGAGTCGGGTCGGCGTTGAGCGACACTGCCGCGTCGTCGGAGTACTCCTGCTTCATCGCCGCATCGTGGCAGCTCTGGCAGTTCTTCTGGCTGGTCGAGGCGGAAGCATTGATGCCCTCGGGGCCGAAGTTGCTGTACTTCCACTCGGTGTAGGTGCGCTGCTCGGGCATGCCGTGGTTGGCCACCGGCACCGTCAGGTCGTGGCACGAGCCGCAGAACTCCGACGAGCGGATGAAGTCGCCCTTTGCCGTGGGGTGCTCAATCGAGACCGCCTGCGGATCGCCATTGGTCGGCGGCGCGATCAACTGCTCGAAGTGGATCGGCACCGAGCCGTCGGGGTTGTAGACGATCTCCTGTGCCGGAACAGCCGTGTTGGACTTCGGCTTGCCAGCGGGGAAAGGCTGGTTGTTGTTGTTAGCGAACTTCGGCTTCTTGGTCTCGGGGTAGCCGGGTGGGTAGACGCCATAGGTCTGGCCGGTATAGGTGTAGACCGGGTTGCCAGCAGCGTCAACCTTCGGCGTGCCGTCGGGGTTAACGTCCTGAACCGGCAGATCGCTTTTGAAGATCTCCACCGAGCCGGTGTACTTGCCGCTGTAGGTCATGCCGTCGCTAAACTGGAGCGTGCCGTCGCCGAGCGGATTGCCGGGCAACGGGCCGTTGCCCGCATCCGCGTAGGTCGTGCCCAGGTGCGGCCAGTCCGAGAGGCCGGACATCATCCTCCATGCCGGGTCGTTCGCGGGCAGATCCTCGCGCTGCATCGTCACATTGCCGATGGCGCGGTGGCAGGTATCGCAGTTGATACCCTCATCGTCGGTTGAGGCGAGGATGCTGTGGATCATCGTGCTGCCATCACTGGCCCCGGCAAAGGTCGGATCAAAACGACCCGAGAGCCAACCGTTGGGGCTGTGGCATCGGAAGCACATATTGCCCGCGCCGGGTAGCGCGGTATCAACGATCATCGCATTCGCACGGAAGATCGGGTCGCGGGCCGCGCTGGCCATGTTGGTGCCGGCCCAGTTGCCGAAGTGCGCGGTCTGCTGGTCAACCGTGCCGCTGTGGCAGGCACCACAGGTAGCGACGAACTCGAAGACGTTGAACGGCGCGGGAAAGGTGATGTTACCAAGCTCTTGCTGCTGCGTGCCGGGATTCGGCACGGCCCCGCGCGGGCCGGGCTTGCCACCCGGAACATTCGCGTGAACAACTCCCAGACCAAGCAACATGAAACCGGCCACCGGCAGTACGAACCGGACAAGAAGCCGTTGCAGGAGCCACACCCATCGGTAACGAAGCATAAGAATCCCCCCTGAAAATGAACCTTTAGCGTGTCACAGATCGCCACTCGGCGGCTGAACAACCGATGCCCGTCGGTTTACGACCAGCGTCATCGTTCCACTCCCCTGTGTGTCGTCAATAGTCAACATACCTTTGCCATTCATCCACCCGGCATCCGTCAGAGTCATCGGCAGATTGAACGGAAGGGTAAAGGCGTGGGTTGCGGTAAATGGATTCGCGTCCATCTCACTCACAAGCGTACCGGCCAGTACCCCCCGGCGGTGACGCTGCCCACGCATTGGTGTTGGGGCGTATGCGTCAGTAATTGACCAGTCTCCACGGATGTACCAGCGACCCGCCCGCTGTCCCGGCATGTCGTGGCTGGGTTGAAAGGCGCTGACAATCAGTTGAAAAGCTCCTTCCTTAATATTGGTACCACTCGTGCTGTTCGCAGATCCGCGTAGCACGTAGCGGATGATATTTCCAGTGGCCAGTGTGCTGGCTCGCCCAGGGTGGTCAATTGCGATGTTACTGAGAGTCCAGGCAAGATCTTCGGCAAGCGCTGGGGAAACAGCACCCATCACAGTCGGCGGAATAGCCGAAGATGTGGCAGGTACGGCCTGAGACGAGACAGCCAGCATACTCACCGTTGTGTTGGTCGCAATGACCGCAACCACGATGGTGAACACGAGAACTGGTACGAATAGCAGATTTTTGGCATAAAGAATCACAATGCCTACCATATCCTTTGGTGATAGGGCGAATTTAAAGACGCGACGTGCAACACCGAAGTCACACAATACGCTTAACTATTCGATTTGTAACCCGATTGTTAATTGACCCATGTACGGGAAGAGCTGAACATTGCTGCATTGTATTACAGGCAAAAAGGTTTGTGAAGATACCTCTCATAAAAATTGAGTCATCTAGGCCCAATAATTGGTTGTGATTCTGCAACTAATGAGTATCGGTAATTTGCTCAAAAAGAACAAATTATACATGTTCACCTTCCCTCAAACACAAAGGGCGTGGGAGCGACGTTATCGCTCCCACGCCCTTTGTATCTCGGCTGCTGTCGCCTGTACTTCAAAAACTAGTGTACCTACATCCGATCTACGCCTCCCAAACAAAGCGAAAGAGCATGAGCGAGGCAACAAACATAGCTACGGCGTAGGCCATCAGGGTGCGGATGGCCGGCAGGGCCAGGGCCATCCCCGCAGTATCGAGGGTGAGCGCAGTAGCCTGAATGGCGACGATGAGCGGGGGGACAAGCAACGGGAAGGCGAGGACGGCGAAGAGTGCGCTCTTAAAACTGGCTCTGGCGATGATTGCGGCCAAAATGGTGGTCGCCGTAGCAAGGCAGAACCCACCTGCCGACAGCACCAGGGTAAAGGCCAGCGGGCTACCGACTTCAATCCGCACCAGAACGATGAAGAGCAGACTGGTGACGGTGCCTAAGAGGACAAGGAGGGCGAGATTAAAGAGCAACTTGCCGAGGTAAACGGCAATCGGCGGGGCGGCTAGGCGCAGTGCCGCCATGGTGCGCGTCTCTTCCTCGTACACAAACCCGCGTGAAAGGCCATTCAACGCGGCGAAGAGCAGTGCGATCCAGAGCAGTGCCGACTGGATGAGCAGGTACTCCTCGCTGCGCCGCAGGCCGATAAAGCCCACTCCCAGGCTCACGGCCACCGCTGCGCTGGCGGCGAAAAGCACCAGGGCGTTGAGGGCATAGCGGGTACGCAGCTCGCTGCGCAAATCTTTGATGAAGATCGCCCACGCTGCAGCCAGCAGATCACGCAGTCCGACCGGGCGTATGGCGGCGAGGCGATGTTCGATCTTGTACGGTTCTTGCATAGTACGCCTAACGCCCAAGCTCTAGCAGCAGATCTGCGTAGCGCAGCTCACGCGGATCATTTGTGGCCACTACCACAATGCCGTCCCGGCGCTGACGGGCAATCACCTGATCAACCACTTCGGCTCCACGTACATCGAGCGTCACTGTCGGCTCGTCGAGCAGAAGCACCGGGGGACGGTGGATGAGTGCGTAGGCGTAGCGCAGACGTTGGGCCATCCCCGAAGAGTAGGCGGAGAGGCGATCATCGCCGCGTCCCCCGAGGCCAAGTTGCTCTAGCAGATCGTCAATATCGGCGTCGTGGAGGTGCAGACGGCGCACCTCAGCAAAAAAGCGCAGGTTCTCACGGGCCGTCAGCTCACGATAGAGCGCCAGATCCGGCGCGACCCAGCCGATCAGCGGGCATGCATCGCGGGGCAGCCAATCCCTATCCGCATAGTGGTACACAACCGATCCCGCCGTGGCCTGCTGGAGTCCGGCGAGCAGTCGCAGAAAGGTACTCTTTCCGCTGCCATTGGCACCGCTCACCACCAGCACCTCACCCTGGCTGATCTCCAGACTCACCCCGGAGAAAACAGTGCGTGCGCCGTAACTGGCAGCAAGATCGTGCGCTATCAGACGAATATCCATCATCGGGATTGTACCATAGGGAGGGATGAGGGATGAGGAATGAAGGATGAAGGATGAGGGATGAAGGATGAGGAATGAAGGATGACAAACAAAAAAACCGAGGAGTTCCCCGGTCGGTATCCCTCATCCCTCATCCCTCATCCCTCATCCCTCATCCCTCATCCCTCATCCCTCATCCCTCC
>CAIXLU010000588.1 GCA_903920315.1 uncultured Oscillochloris sp. | reverse complement strand
GAGGATGCTGGCCAAGTGGCGTGTGTTCACCGTGGTGCCCACTGCCATACGCGGCAGCAGCCATTGCCAGAAACCGAAGACGGCGCGTTGCCAGGCGGCGGGTAGACGGTTGCCGTGTACCTCGTCATCGTCACAGTCCACATAGAAGGGCTGGCGGCGCAGCAGACGCACCGCCAGCAGCGCGGCCAGCCCGTTCACCGGCTGGGGCTTGCCAAGATGATAAACATCGGCGGGCGAGCAGATCACGCCCCAGATCATGCCGAGCGTGGCGCTGACCAGTACCCGCAGCAAATCAATCGCCCCGAAGCGACCGGGAACACTGGCCGCTTTGCGGGCGTGCATCTGGCCCACATACCAGATTTCTACACCATCCTGGACGAAGCGGCGCTGCGGACAGGATGGCAGATCAGGGTGCAGCGCCAGAATACGGACTCGGTGGCCGCGCCGAACAAGTTCACGGGCAATTGCGAAATAGCGTCGGCCCGAGGGCCGCTCAATGCCCATAATGATCAAAAAAGTGATCCGCATTGGCTATCCCCGCACGCCGAGGTCGCGGGCAGCCTGCTCAATAGTTGTCACCAGTTCCTGCCAGGAAAAACCAGTGATAGCCTGAGCGGCCACATTGGCGCAAAAGGGCGCGGCGAGATCCTCGCTGAAATAGCGGATGATCGCCTCGGCAAGAGCACCCTCGTCCTGGGGCGGCACCACCAAGCCATTCACCCCATCCTCCACCACCTCGTACAGCCCACCCACCCGCGTCGTAATTACCGGCTTGCCGAACCCGAAGGCCAGTTGCACAACTGCGCTCTGGGTTGCCGAGACGTAGGGCAGCACCACCACATCAGCCAGATCAAAGTAGGGCTGGAGATCCTCGTTTGGCACATAGCGGTTCACCACCGTCATCGCCTGAGCCACGCCAAACTCGCTGGCGTAGCGCTGGTAGAATTCCGGCGAGGTCCAGAACTCGCCGACAACCAGCAAATGCGCGTCGGGCAGGCGCTCACGGACGCGGGCCATCGCCTGGATGAGATACTCCAGACCCTTGTAGGGCCGTACAAAGCCGAAGAAGAGCATCACCGGCGCATGCTCAGCGATGCCCAGATCGCGGCGCAGCGCGGCCACCCGCGAAGAGTCATCGTGACGCACCAGTTCGCTATAGCTGGGAATCTGCGCCTTAATCACACGGGCGTTCGGCAGCAGGGCCAGCAGCCGGTAGCGATCCTGCTCACTGTGGACGAGCAGGGCGTCACCGAGGCGCAGCACCGTCAGAGCCAGACGCCGATCAATCACGCCGCCGCCTTCGTGGGGCACGACATTATGGCAAATGAACATGATCTTCGTCGCCGTATTGCGCTTGATCAGGCTAGAAATCACCGTCAGGCATGGAGTCCAGTAGGGCACCCACCACTGAAGAATCAGCACGTCAGGATGATCGGCGCGCACGCGGCGGTAGAGTTGCCACCAGGTAAAAGGGTTGACCGGATCAAGGATATACTCGCAATCAACCCGCAACGGCGAACTGCTAGGATCGCGGTCGCTGCGCCCGCCCACCAGCCAGCGCGGATACTGGCGGGTAAACGAGTAGAGCGGAGCCGCATAGCCCGCCGCACGCAGTTGGCGCACCATAAACGTCGTGTAATGAGCGATCCCGCCACGAAACGGGTAGGTCGGGCCAACAACACTGATCCGCACTAGCGCACCCTCCAGATCGTCACTCCATCGCGAGAATAGACCTGCGCGTAAAGCGGCGAAGCATCAATTCGCACGGGGTCAAGGTATTCGTTGGCCGGACTGGCCGCCGGGCCATTGTAGAGGTAGCTGAACCCGGCGGCCTTGAGGGCGGCGGCGGCCTCGGGCGAGTCAACCGGATGCGCCTGCACCGCCTCGTTCTCTTCGTTCACGCGCAGCAGATAGTCGGGGCTGGTGCCAGCTTCCGAGCCGTAGGTGATCGGCGGGAGGTTGGTGGAGCGTCCGGCGAAGAACGTCAGCATCCAGCCACCATCAGACCCGGCGTAGAGCGTACCTGCGTAGGCTGGAAAACTGTTGACGAACAGCCGTGCATCGGGCGCGGTGTTGTTCGAGATCCAGTTCATCGCGGCCAGATCGGCGGGCCAAAAGATTTCATTGATCCGATCAAAGTTGGTCGGCTGCCAGGTAAGCCCCCAGGCTGCCAGAGCAACACCGACTCCTGGCGCGAGGTAGTGGCCCCAGGGCAGCCGCTCTGCCCACGCGCCAAGCTGGGCCAGGGTCACACCAAAGAGCGGGGCCAGCAGCAGGTAACAGGCGGCTATCACCGCGAAGTTCGTGATCGCCCCTGCCCCGCCTAGCCCCAGCAGATACGGGTTGGCCACAAGGCCCAGCAGCATCGCCCACAGGGGTAGAGTCAAGACCCGCCACTGGCGACGCCAGATCATCAGCCCGATAGCCGTGACCGCAAGGGCAATCACGGGCCAGGGAGTCACCATTGTCACGATGGCATCCGGGATGCTGTTGGCTCCCTCAAGGCCAATATTCTGCGTCATGTAATGGTTGCCGATCTGGATGATTTTGCCCTCACGCATGCGCAGCAGCCAGGGTACGATGAGCAGCACGGACAATCCGCCAGACGCCAGCCCGATGCCGCTCAGCCAGAGGAATCCGCGCCACGTGCGGACACGGGCGATCAGCAGACAGATTGTGTAGATGAACAGAAAACAGGCTGCGAAGACCGCGACGCGGTAGTGGGTCACAGTCATCCCCGCTGTGCTGATTCCGGCCAGGATGCCTAGACGGGCCAGGGACGACCATGTCGGCACAGGATCTGTCGCCCCATCGAGCAGCGCCATCCAGGCCACGCAGACGCTGATCAGCGCTGTTTGCCCGCCGAGTTGCGTATAGCGCCCCCACGTGGCGTAGTAGCCCGGCATCGCCGAGATCAGCCCAACGAACAGAGCCGCCCAGAGTGCCGCTGGTCGGCTGCCGCTCAGGCGCAGGGTGAGTAGATAGAGCAGCGGTGCCGCCAGAGCGCTCTGCACCTGGCCAACTGTCAGCAGCGCCAGCCGCACCGGCATCCCGCTGAGCCAGGCGAACCAGGCCACCATGCTATGAAACCCGTAGTGGTAGCTAAGTGTGGTGATCTGAGCGTAGGGCTGCCAGGAGCGGAAGAGGCCGCCGTTATCAACAAGGAGCTGGGCGATGATCGTATGATGCACCGAGTCCCCAAACTCGCCCATCACGAGATCACGGGTAGTGTAGAGGCGCACAGCCAGACTCGCCACCGTGATCAGCAGGAGCGCCAGCAACGACGGGAGGCTTTCGTTTGCGGGCTGCGCCGCCTTTTTTTGGCGTGGCCAGAAGGCAATCAGCGCGCAGACAGCAAGGGCGATCCATGCCAGCGGCCCGCTCCAGCGCAGCCCAACCTGAGCGCCCGCGAGCAGCAGCAGCGGCGGAACAACACAACTCAGGCTCAGGGCGAGAGGCAGTCGCTCATCGAGGGTGAGGGGGGCGTCCCAGAGAATGCGCAGCAGGGCCAAGCCGGGGAGTAGGAGCAGGGCAGTACATGCGAAGGCGGGGAAGAGTGCAGCGACGAATGTCGGCAGCGCCCATTGCCAGATCGGCCTCGCAACAATGAAGATCACCACGAACGCAACCAGGACAAGGAGAATATTCGTGCGATTCACTACGCCTTCCAGCGGATCGCGTTGCGTGGCACTGTGTAGTTTCATGAAGCAGGGCACATGATGGGAGACTTCAAAGAAGCGGCGCTAGTGATAGGTTCGCTTCTCGTACTCGCGTAGTTGGGCAATCTGCCGCAGGTTCGGTGCCACAATTGGCCGGGCCGTGTGTATCTGTCGCAGCGCCCGATGGTACGACATCCCGTGGCGCGAGATCAAGTATGCCGCCGCCATCAAGGGCGCACGCCCAACACCGGCATGGCAGTGGATAAGTACCGCCAGTCCGCTGTCGTGAGCCGCTGTGATGAAGGCGACACCTTCGCTGATCTGGCTGAGCGTCGGGGCGTGAAAGTCAGAGACGCGCAGGCGCAGTGTCCGCTCGGGGGGCGGGCCGAAGAAGCGATCCTCGTGTTCGGCCTGCAGGCTTAGCACGGCCCGCACGCCCAGGTCGTAGATCTGCGGCCACTGCGATGGGCGGAACTGCCCGCCGACAAAGAGGAGCGGTGATACCTGGCTCAGATTGAGGCCAAATAGACGCTGCCATTGCACACGTAAGTACGTTCGCATCGTTATGTTGTACAATACCGGAAGCTGATCAATACGCAATTCAACGCCAAAACCTCTCAATGCTATCATACCACGGCTATGTGGCTCTTTCGCAAAAGTCCTAACCTCAACAACGCCAGTGCCCGCCCGGTGTGCGACGACGACCTGACAAAAGTGTCGCGGCTGCTGCGCGACGGCGGGCGACATTACTACGGGCTGACTGGTGACGAACTGCCATCGCTTCTAGAGGCCGGGCATGGCGCAGCCCTGAATGTTGGCGAGGATCTGCTAGGCGTCGCTCTGGCGAGCTATCC
This sequence comes from uncultured Oscillochloris sp., assembly GCA_903920315.1. GTDB lineage: Bacteria > Chloroflexota > Chloroflexia > Chloroflexales > Chloroflexaceae > Oscillochloris. Next base: position 11,409 of record CAIXLU010000588.1, on the reverse strand, counting down.
GGTGAAAGGGACGTGCTGGCTGCGCGGGTTCGCCCTCGCGGAGAATGTTGATCTGCACGCAGGGCTTGACCACCTCATCCCCGTGCTTCACACGCACCTTGCCGATGGGGGAGTACGCGACATTTACTACGCCGGCGATGAAGCGGCTGAATCCTGGCTTGTCCCTGCTCTCCACGACTATGGCTACATGTTCGCAACTGAGGTTGTGGTCTATGAGAAGTGTGATCTGAGCATCCCCGATTTCGGCAACCCTGATCTCCAGGTTCGTATGTGCGCCAGTGCGGATATCGCCGAGGTGATGCGCCTTGATCACGCCTGCTTTGAGCCGCAGTGGACGAAGGATGACACGGTTCTTGGGCCAGCAATTGTCCAGGGGCCGCTCTTTTTGCTGGCCGAAATCGCGGGTGTCGCGGTGGGCTATGCTTACGCGACCAGCCACTTCGGCGGACGGCTCGTTCATCTGGTGCGGATTGCGGTTGATCCGAGTCAGCAAGGTCGCCAGATCGGTGTGGGCTTGCTCGCTGCGGTGATAACCCTGGGGGCGAACCAAGGTGCGACGACCATAACCCTCAATACGCAGGCGTATAATACCCACGCGCAGCGGCTCTATCGCTGGTTCGGCTTCACACCCACCGGCGAGCGTCAGCGCATCCTGCGCCGTTGCCTGTAGCGGAGTAGGGCATCAGCACGAACCAAATAGTGCACTGGACAAGGTTTCAGGTGTCAGGTTTCAGCTTTACCGTTCGTAGTAGGCACTTCAGCGCCAAGCGACTGAATCCGCCACGACGAACGGTAAACCTGACCCCTATCCCCTGACCCCTAACCCTTGACCCCTGACCCCTGATTTAGTGAGGAGTGCGTGTGCCACCAAAAGCAGACCCGCGTGACTGGGATCGTCACTTTCGCCCCGGCGCACCCCGTCGGAGCGGCCCCCTTCGTGCCCTAGCAAATATCATCCTGATCTGTGTGGCCCTCGGTATCCTGGGCGGGGCCACCCTTGTTGCCTGGAATTACCGCGAGCGTGCCCGCGAGAGCGCGGCGGCGAACGCAAGTATGGTCGAGACATCAAACGCGGCTGAGCTTATCTCTCGCACCGCACGGTCTCTTACGGCCACGGCGGCGTGGGCCACCAGCGCCGCCTCCGTCCCTACCAGCGGTACTCCCACCAGCGGCACCCCCACCAGCGGCACCCCCACCCGTACCGCATCGCCCGAGCCGATGATCGGTCGTAGCAGCGTGACGAACGGCGGGAACCTGCGCCGCGAGCCGGTTGTCTCGGCGGCAACGGTGATGGGACAGGTCTGCGTTGGCGATAAGGCGAATGTTCTGGAGGAGCGCAAACTTGCCAGCGGCGCACGCTGGTACCGCATTCGGATCACCGATGCCCCCAGCGCATGCGTCCCCGACCGTGTGGCGGTGGGCAGCGTTGGCTGGCTCAGCGCCTCCTTGCTCACGAAGCCGACGCCGTAGGATCGGGGGAACGAGAGCAATCCCATCCCGGTTATGTCAAGGAGGAGTCCAGGCTTCAGCCGGCTAAAGCCTGGACTCCTCGAATGAGGACTGCTACAGATGATCAGATCACGATCTCCACGCATCAATGTAACTGGGACGTGTACGCTTTAGATTGTCCTATAGATCATGGTTAGCGGCTCACCATCCCCGCAAAAAAATCTCAGCTAGCCAGACTTCCCCTCTTTTCCGGCTGCCTCTCAGGGCAGCCGTTTCTTGTTGTCACTGGCTAATCATTCTGCTCATGCGCAACCTCGGCCCGCTCGGCGGGACTGGTCGCATTGGCAGCGGCGCGACGCAGATCCTCGCGGGCACCGGCTATGTCATGTGTGGCTCTGCGGTAGCGCGAGCGCACCAGATAGGGCAGGTACCAGTTTTCGTACTGCCGCACAGCAGCGTCGAGCAGCGGGCCGGCGTCGTTTTTACGTCCGACGGCTAGGTAGGCGCGAGCCAGATCAATCGGGGCGCGCGAGCGTCCGTGGGTGAAGACTTCCTGAACGTAATTAAGGGCGTCGGAGTTCTGTGCCGCTACCTCCAGGTCGGGGATGGCCTCGGCGGGTTTGTCCTGCGCTAGCAGAACCAAGCCGCGACCGTAGCGGGCGCTCAGATCGTCGGGGCTGGCAACAAGGGCGCGATCAAAGTCCTGCTGGGCCTCAGGGACGCGATCCAGGGCCAGCAGGACAAATCCCCGGAAGGTGGCCGCAGATGCGTTGTTGGTGTCCGCAGCGACCATCACCTGAGCGTCTACGAGGGCATCCTGGTATTTGTCGGCGCGGGCGAGCATGGCCGCGTGGCCTTCGCGGGCGTCGCTGTTCTGCGGATTGACCGTGATGGCGGTGGCGAAATCGGCTAGGGCCGCATCGGGTTGCTGGTAGTGATAACGGTTGAGCCGCCCGCGCCGCAGCAGGGACTCGAAGTCCTGTGGGTTTATGGCGAGGGCCGCATTTGTGTCAGCGAGGGATTCGTCAGGGCGCGAGGAAGTGTAGTATGCCTCGGCACGCAAATTCAGCGCCACGCCATTTGTCGGCTCACGGGCGATCACCTCGCTGGTATCGGTGATCACCGCATCACGGCTGGGCGAGGTCTGGTCGTAGAAATCGGGTGCGGAGAAGCGGAAGCGCGCCCGCTCCAGGTAGGCAACGGTCAAGCTGGGATCAAGCAGGATTGCCGTATTAAAGGCGTCAAATGCCTCCTCCCGCGCCACACTATCTTGGGCAGTGACGGCGCTGAGACTGGCGCGAGCCAGGTAGGCCACCGCATTCGTCTTATCGTAGCTGAGAGCAGATGTAATATCAACGTGGGCCTGATTAGCATACGTGTACGGATCCCACCAGACATAGAGCAGGGCGCGGGATGCCAGCAGGGCGGCACTGTTGGGTTGTAGGGCCAGGGCTGTATTGTAGACCGCCAGGGCTTTTTCAGGGTTGCCGCCGGGACACCCAGGGCCGGAGCAGGATGCGTGTCCGCTCGACAGGGCCATCGCAATCACCTTGTCCATGTTTGCCGCTGTATCTGTCCCGAATAGGCCACGGAAGACGAAAGCACCTCCGGCCATAAAGGCACCGATGACGGCGACAACCAGCACGGTGGCGACGGCGAGGATCGTCAAAGAGGTGCGCAGGCACGTACGGCGCGGCGCGGGCGCAGGTGTGGCGGGCAGTGGCACAGGCGGGGGCGCGGGTGTGGATTGAGGCAGAGTTATGTGCGTCGGTGTGGCGGGAACCTCTGTCATCTCCACCACACGGGTCTCGCGGGAGTCAGGCGCGGGCCGGGAAGTGCCGGACGGAGCTTGCGTGAAGGAACCCGTGGGCGCACTGCCAGCCGTAGCCTCGCGCACAGCGACCCCGAAAGCGGCAGCGTCCGCGAAGCGATCCTGCGGATCTTTCGCCAAAGCTTTGAGCAGCACCTGTTCAATCGGCGTCGGCAGGTCGGGGCGCACATGGCGGGGCGGAGGCAGAGGTGCGGTGCTGTGCTTGATCACAATGGCGAAAGGCGTATCCGCATCGAAGGGCACCCGGCCCGTAAGCAACTCGTAGAGGACGATCCCCAGCGAGTAGATGTCGGATCCAGGGCCAACCCGTTCACCACGGCCCTGCTCAGGCGACATGTAGGCGGGCGAGCCGAGAATGGTACCGGCAGCAGTATGCTCGACCGAATCCTTGATCATGCGAGCCACCCCGAAGTCGGTCAGCACCACACTGGTCGGGCCGATGTCCAGCAGCAGCGCATCAATCTCGGTGGGGGTGAGCGGCGTATCGGCAGGGTTACGGCGGCGGATCAGCACATTGGCCGGCTTCACATCGCGGTGGATCACCCGCTGCTCGTGGGCGTAGCCCAGGGCGTCGGCGAGTTGCCCGATAATCTGGCCAACCACCGGCAGCGGAAGGAGTCGCCCACGCTCGTGCAGGCTCTGGATCGCGGCCTTCAGTGTCGGCCCACTGACAAATTCCATCGCCATAAACGCCGAGCCAGACTGCACATCAAAATCGTGAACCTGAACAATATTGGGATGGTGCAGGGCCGCCACCGCACGAGCCTCGCGACCGAAACGCTCAAGCAGGGCCGGGTCGCTGGCCAGATGCGGGTAAATCACCTTGATCGCCACGTAGCGGTCGAGGCTGGGCTGGTAGGCCCGGTAGACCTCGGCCATTCCGCCGCGACCAAGACGTTCAAGCACTTGGTAGCGGCCCAGCGTCCGCCCGCTCAGATCATCACTCATCGCCAGTTCCTTGTCATTGCAGAGTGCAGATTGTAGATTGTAGATTTGCGAGGTTTCAGGTTTACAGTTCGTAGTGCAGGCTTCCAGCCTGCCAACGTTCATCTGGCGGGATGGAAGTTGTCGCCGTGCGGGTCGGGTCGTCCATTCGGATAGCTTCCAGCCTGCCAACGTTCATCTGGCGGGCTGGAAGCCCGCGCTACGAACGTCGCAAACTGTAAAGTATTCGCGTCCCCAATCTGCAATCTGCAATCTGCAATCTGCAATCTGCACGTCACCCCATCCCGCCGAGAGCAATGAACACGATCACACCGAGGCAGAGGTAGCTGCCGTACGAGATATAGTCGGGCGTGGGACGACCGGCGCGGCGGGCCACGATAATTCCTGCCGCTGCGACACCCGCCATCAGCATGCCGTAGAACAGGGCGGGCATCAGGTTGATCACGCCGACGCTGGCCCCAATAAAGATCGCTAGGTAGACATCGCCCATGCCGAAGGGTGCTGCGTGACCAGGGAAGAGCAAGCGGGCCAGCCCGTAGAGCAGGGCGAAGATGATACCGGCGGCCAGGGCACCGAGGGTGGTGTTGATCCAATTCATGCCAACCAGCAGGCCGGCCACCAGGGCAATCAGGGTGGCCCCAAGGATGACGAAGGTGTAGATCCAGCGGTGCAGCCAGTCAATTGCCCCCGTGACGATCAGCACTGCGCAGACGAAGGTCAGGTAGAAGAAGGCCGATCCTAGCCCGTAGATCTGGTAGATGCGCAACAGGGCTACGCCGCTGATCAGTTCCACCAGCGGGTAGAGCCAGTGGATGGGCTTGCCGTTGGCGGAATGCCCGCGCTGGATGATCCACCCGGCCAGCGGCAGCATCTGCCACCAGACTAGAGGCGCACCCGAGCGCGTACAGCGCGGCCAGCCCAGCATGCGGCCCTCGCGTGGGATACGCACGATCAGCACATTGAGCAGCGTGCCCAGGAGCAGACCGGCGATCAGGACAAGTGCGGCGGTGAGCATGACGAGATCCTCAATGACACGCTGATGTGGACGCGGATCTAGGTGCCAGCGGCACGAAACGCCGCCCACATAATCTCAATCGGGGCGGCGCGGCCTGTCCAGCGCGTCAGGGCGAGAGCACCCTGATGCACCAGCATACCCGCGCCGTCGCGGGTGCGTGCGCCTCGGGCCGATGCCTCACGCAGCAGGCGCGTCTCGCGGTAGACCATATCGTAGACAAGTGTCCGCGCAGAGACCGGCGGATCCGGCAGGGGTGTCTCGTCCGCGTGCCAGCCGAGGGATGTGGCGTTGATCAGCAGGTCTGCAGCGGCGATGATCGCGGGCAGGGCCGGGTCGTCAAGAGCGACGGCCTGAATCTCGGACTGGGCGGCAGCGGACTCCCGCAGGGTGGCGACAAGGTCGGCGGCGCGGCCCAGGCTACGGTTAGCAATCGTGAGGCGGGAGAGTCCCGCACTGGCCAGGGCAAAAGCGGCGGCGCGGGCCGCACCACTGGCCCCCAGGAGTACCGCCGATCCTCCGGCCAGAGCCATACCGGCCTCACGCAGATCCTCCAGCATGCCGGGCGCATCGGTGTTCGCGCCCACCAACCCGCCCCCCGCACCCTTATAGATGACATTCACCGCACCGATCCGCTCGGCCTCAGGCTCCAGCGCATCGAGCAGCGGGATGACCGCCTGCTTATGCGGCAGCGTCACGTTGGCCCCGAGGTAGTCGGATCCACGCAGGGCCGCCACCCGCATCGGCAGATCAGCAAGCGGCGTATGGACAGCGGCGAAGGTCAGGTCGAGGCCAAGGTAGGCAAATGCTGCGTTCTGCATCGCCGGTGAGCGGCTGTGGGCGACCGGGTCGCCAATGAGGATAATGTTCATAGAAAATAATAAGGAGGGCCAAGGGAGGGAAACCCTGCCTTGAAAACCTTCATCCCTAACCTTAGGCATGTTTCAAACCAGCTTGACAGTTTGGGTACATGCACTGCGTCCTATTGCGGCAAATCTACAATCTAAAATCTGCAATCTGAAATCCGCCCTACTGACAGGCTTGGTACTGCGCCGCATAGATCTGGAAATCGTCTATGGATGTGGCAAACTTATGCGATCCGTCCTTGACACAACTGACCACAAAGAAGAGATAGGGCGCAGTCGGATCGGGCTGGGCAGCAGCGCGTAGAGCGTCCATTCCAGGGGCAGCAATCGGGCCGGGCGGCAAGCCAGGGTTGCGCCGAGTGTTGTAGGGGCTGTCAATTTGCAGGTCGGTAACGGTGATCGTTTTGCGCCACCACGAACTCTCGGCGGCGCTATAGCCCAGGGCGTACTGCACCGTCGGGTCGGCCCCAAGCTGACCGCCGCTGACAATCGGCATATTCTCCGGCTTGAGGCGGTTCCAAAAGACCGCGCTGATCATCGGCATCTCGCGGACGAGGGCAGCCTCACGCTGCACGATTGAGGCCATCGTCACGATCTGGTGAACAGACACATTGGACACGCGCACATCACGCTCGATGTTCGCATACTGCTCGGCGAAGCGGTCGAGCATCATCGTGACAATCTTCTCGGCGCTGGCATCTTTGGCGATGCGGTACGTATCCGGGAAGAGGTAGCCCTCTAGGCTCGCCCCTTTGGGCAGGCTGCTGAGCAAAAAGTACGTATCGCGGAAACTCTCGCCGTCGCGTGCGACCCGCAAAAAGGTGTCGGCACGAACAACGCCAGTTCGCTCAACAATGGCGGCGATCTCCTCAAGACGCAGCCCCTCGGGGACGGTCATCTGTATATCCTCGACCTTGCTCGTTTGGAGCGCGATCAGGATGTCGCTCATGGTCATGGTTGGGCTAAGAATGTAGCGACCGGCCTGGAGTTTCCCGTCAAGGCCGCGCAGGCGTGCGAGCAAGGTAAAGAGCGCGGGCTGGCGGATGAGATCCTTGGAGCGCAGGCGGGTAGCAATATCGGCGGTGGCCTCGCCGGACGCGACCACAAACTCAACCGGGGTTCCCTCGCTGGCAACCGGACTGCGGATCTCGCCCAGAAACACATAGCCCACGCACGAGACCACAAGGGCGATCAGGGCGATTCCAAGCATTAGGGCACGGACGTGCCGCATCAACAGGGCCTCCTCAATAGCTCACGCCCCTCATGGGGCGATATAATGAAAGATCCAGATCCCTCAGTTTGGTTGTATGTGGCCCGAATAATAGCACCTCAGGCTTGCATTATAGCATGGTGCTTTTGCCGCTCCCTCGTTCTCTCCCCTCGTGGGAGAGTTAGTACACATTTAACAAAGTCACCGGCGACTAAAGTCGCGTCGCGGGGCCGGTGGCCGACCGACCGCCGACGCGGGCGGTTCCGGCGTCGGCGCAGGCCGACTCCCAGCCGTAGGCGCGACTTCAGTCGCCAGCCGAGGGGACAGGGTAGTATAATTTTGGCAGCGTAGACTATATGTTGCAGGTCAATGCTATGACATCACCTGACCATGTCCAGCGCGTCCGTATCTACCTCAGCCGAGATGATAAGTGGGAAGGTCGCCCGCTCTATCTTGCGGTGATGGATCGGCTGCGCTCCGCCGGGGCCACCGGGGCCACCGCCATCCAGGGTCTCGCGGGCTTCGGCCCCGGCCAGCGTATCCGCGCCGGTACGGTTGAACGGATTGACCAGCGCCCGCCTGTAGTGGTCGAGTGGATTGACCGCAGTGACCGGGTGGGGCGTCTGTTGCCGTTGCTCGATGATATGCTCGGGCAATCGCTGATCACGCTTGAGGATGTGCCGATCTACCGCGCCATTATGCGGGCCAACGGCCCCTTCGCCGCCGACCGCACGGTTGGTGATACGATGCGCGCACCGGCCCCTTCCGCTCCGGTTGATGCTCCTCTCAGCGCGGCCCTGGCCCTGCTGATCGAACACCAGATCGCGGCCCTACCCATTGTCGGCGCGGACGGTACCCTCGTCGGGTTGCTCACCGAGCAGGATCTGGCTTGGCGCGCCGGGTTGCATCTGCCCTCGCACTTGCTGGGCCTGCTCGAACCCGCCGAGCGTGACGCGATCCTCATCCCGTTGCTAGGCCGATCCGTCCGTGAGGTGATGAGCGTCGAGCCGCGCAGCGTCTCCCTTGGCACGAGCCTGCCCCAGGCTCTTGTCACGATGATCGAGTGGGGTTACGCTCAAGTTCCGGTGGTGGATCGTAGCGGGCATCTGGTGGGAATCATCGGCCAGGACGATGTGCTGCGCGCCGCTGTTGAGCAGGTTCCTGCCGATGAGGGCGTCATAAACTCTGCCGAACCACCCACCACCGTCAGCCTGGTGATGCAGACACACACTCCGCAGCTCCCGCTCGGTCGTCCCCTCACCGTTGCCCTCGATCAGTTGCTGGCTGCTCCCACCCGCCGCATTTTCATCACCAACGCCACCGGTCACCTGCACGGCATCATTGACCTCGCCGGCGTGCTCTCCGCCTTAACAGGTGAGGAACGCGCCGCCCTGATTGCTGCTCTCCAGCGCCCCCAGCCCGCCCCGCTGGCGATCAGTCCTGGTCGCCCCCTCGATGCTCTGGTCTCGCTCGATCCACCCACCCTCGCGCCCGATCTGCCGATTAACTGCGCCGCTCGCCGTCTCTTAGAACTGGCCACCGACAGCATGCCCGTCGTCAATGCAGATGGCCAATTGTTGGGTATAATAGCGCGCGGCGGCCTGATCCGGGCTCTCCTCCAACAGAGCGATTAACTAGGGTGGCGTCCCAATCTGGGACGTTGCCCGCACCACTATGCAGAAATCTTTTATGATCACCGGCGGTGCCGGATTCCTCGGCATTAACCTTGTGCGCTATCTCCTGGCGCACGGGCATACGGTTCGCACCCTCGACTTCGCACCCTTCGATTACCCCGAGCGCACGAAAGTTGACGCCCAGACCGGCGACATCCGCGACCGCGCCGCTGTTGACCGGGCCATGCAGGGCGTTGACATCGTCATCCACACCGCTGCTGCCCTGCCCCTCTATACGCCCGCCGATATTTTCTCCACCGACATTGACGGCACCCGCAATGTGCTTCAGTCGGCCCTGGAACATCAGGTCGAGCGGTTTATCCATGTCTCATCCACGGCGGTCTACGGCATCCCCGACCATCATCCCCTTGTCGAAGGCGACAAACTCGACGGGGTTGGCCCCTACGGCGAGGCCAAAGTGCGCGCCGAGCAGATCTGCGCCGACTACCGCTCGAAGGGGCTCTGCGTCAGTATCCTGCGCCCCAAATCGTTCATCGGCCCCGAGCGCCTGGGTATCTTCGCCCTGCTCTACGACTGGGCCAAAGACGGCAAGCACTTCCCGCTCCCCGGCAACGGCAAGAACCGCTACCAGTTGCTCGATGTCGAAGATCTCTGCGAGGCCATCTATCGCTGCGCCACGCTGGATCGTGAGAAGGTCAACGACACCTTCAACATCGGGGCCAAAGTCTTCACAACGATCAAAGAAGATTTTCAGTCCGTGCTCACCTACGCCGGTAAAGGCAAGCGGATTATCAGCTTCCCCTCGGCACCCATGGTGCTGGCCCTCACCGTGCTTTCGGCGCTCAAGCTCTCCCCCGTCTACAAATGGGCCTACGGCACCGTCACCGAAGACTCCTTCGTCTCGGTGGAGAAGGCCGAGCGCATCCTGGGCTTCGCGCCAAAATACTCCAACAAAGACTCCCTGATTCGCAACTACCAGTGGTACGTAGCCCACGAAGCCGATTTTAAGGGTTCCACCGGCGTTTCCCACCGTGTCCCCTGGAGCCAGGGCATCCTCAAGCTGGCCAAGATCTTCTTTTAGCCCCAGGCTGTTAGACAGAGACACAAAAAATGTCGGCAAAGCCGACATTTTTTGTGTCTCTGTCTAAAAATCTCAGCCATACCGGCTGACGATCAGCCGTATCAGTTCGCTTGTCGAGCGCCCGGCGGCGTAAGGCAACAGGCGCACCTCGCCACCGTAGGCCAGCACCGCCCGCGCCTCAGGCAGACGATCCAGATCTGGTGTGCCACCCTCGCCCAGGGCGTAGTCCCCGCCCTTCACATAGACATCCGGGTGCAGCAATCCCACCACTCCCTCAGCGGTGGAATCCTCAAAAATCGTCACATAATCAACACAGCGCAGGGCCACCAGCAGCGCCGCCCGGTCGTCCTCAGGGATAAGCGGGCGCAGCGGCCCCTTGATCGCCCGCACCGAGGCGTCGCTGTTGAGCGCCACCACCAGCAGATCGCCCAGGGCGCGGGCTTGCTGGAGATAGCCTACATGTCCGGCGTGCAACAGATCGAACACCCCGTTCGTCAGCACAAGGCGCAGGCCACGGGCGTACCAGGACTCACGCAGGGCAACAAGATTCGCGAGCGGTATGATCATAATGGCGCACTCCTGGGAACAAACAGTGATGACGGCGATCATATACCGAGCATCGTTTGTTCGCAAATCTCGGCTATTTGCAAGAACGACAGCCCTATGCTAAAATGCGCGGGCTGAGTTTACTCAGCACGTTTTGTGTGTACTGCCGGCGTAGCTCAATTGGTAGAGCAACGGTTTTGTAAACCGTAGGTTCAGGGTTCAATTCCCTGCGTCGGCTCCAGGTCTGTGGGTCGGTTCCGGAGCGGTCAAACGGGGCAGACTGTAAATCTGTTGGTTAACACCTTCGCAGGTTCGAATCCTGCCCGGCCCACCAAAAATGCAGCATGCAGAAGTCAAAATCGCTGAGGTCGCCCTTTCGTATTTTGACTTTCGCATGGTGCAGTGAACACGCCTACGTAGCTCAGTTGGTAGAGCACGTCTTTGGTAAAGACGAGGTCACGAGTTCAAGTCTCGTCGTAGGCTCCAGATGTTAGAAGTGGCGAGGCGGTCGCAGTACCTCGCCGAATTGCTCGTGCTGGCAAAACCAGCACGAGCGGCGCGTTTTATTGCGCTTTCCAAGGAGACACGAACTTTATGGCGAAGGTAAAATTCGAGCGCACGAAGCCACATATCAACGTTGGGACGATCGGCCACGTGGACCACGGCAAGACGACGCTGACCGCTGCGATTACCAAGGTTCTCGCCCTGCGGGGAGCGGCGCAGTTTCTGGCCTACGACCAGATTGATAACGCCCCCGAAGAGCGCGCCCGTGGCATCACCATTGCCATTCGGCACGTGGAGTACCAGACCGAGAGCCGCCACTACGCCCACGTGG
>CAIXLU010000587.1 GCA_903920315.1 uncultured Oscillochloris sp. | reverse complement strand
TCCATATACCACCTGTGATAGATACGCACAGACAGTATACTATACACACGCCCGTTCGTCAAGAAGCTAAAGCCGCTCAAGCGGGTGAAGCCCTTATATCCCAGGGCTAAAGCTCCTGGGCTTTACGGGCTATTTCTGTAACGGAGCTGCTACTCCACCACAATTCGCACCCGCCGAGGGTCACGTCCCTGAAGCTTCGTATCGAGTAGGCGGCGCAGGCGGGCCTCCAGTTCCTCGCGGGTGAGCGGCGCGCTGCCCATCGCGGCCAGCAGGTCGTCGCGGCTGAGGTTGAGCCGCTCCAGCCCGGCGAGGATGGCGTTCGCGGCGGTAGCCCAGGCGGTCGGCAGCGGGTCAGGCAGCGGCCCGCCATCACGCACGTCGCGGATGCTGCCCCGGATCGCCGCATCGTCCCATAGTTCCAAACTATGTGTGGCGATGGGGTCGCTAAGATTCTCGCGCAGCGCGCCCAGCCATGTAGCGTACTGTGTATCAAGCTCCGCACTCAGGCGAATTAGGGCCGCATCCACCGGCTCTGTGGTGGGCTCTTCAATCGGGCGGTAGCCGCAACGTGGGCAGACGGGGCCATCGCGCAGGTCGTCCACACTCAACCCAAAGCACGGCTTTAGTCGTCCCAGGTCAGCCTGGAACGTGTCGAGTTGGGTGCGCGGCAGCAGGGTGATATGAGCCAGGACGCGCAGGTGGCGCAGGTGGCTCGCATCGCTCAGGTGCTTCTTCGCATCATCCTGCGTCGCGCTGAGGCGGGCGGTGCGGTGCAGGGCCACGTACGCGGTGGCATACGTGTGCCGCAGGTGGGTCAACTCGGCGAGCAATTGCGCACGGATGCCGGGTGTGTCACGCCGCTGCGGGTCGCGCAGCAGCGCAAGCTGCGCATTCTGGGCTGCCTGCACCGTCGTGCGGAAGGGGTGTTCTATCGGCAGCACCGCCTGCGCCGTGGTCAGGTACGCGGCCAACGGCTGAAGCTCGTGTACCAGACCCGCAAAGCTCTCCAACGATGTTTGAAGCTGACGCACCGGGGACTGAGCTGCGATCTCCTCGGGGGCTAGCCGCACATTCTTGAGCTTGCCGACCGTGGTGAAGGGCCGCAGACCCTCAAGCATGCGTTTGTAGCCATCGAGGGCGCGCTGCGCATCGCCCAGGGCCGGGCCTTCGAGCAACGCGCTATTCCAGAGCAGCAGGCCCCGGCTGATAATCTGCTGGGTCTGGACAACCTGCGCCAGTGCATGCTCGACGGCGCTCTGGAGTACACGCACCCCATCCTCACGCTGATTCGGGTCGCGGATCAAACCCTCGGCAAGGCCGAGGATCTGAAATAACTCCAGCAGCGCAGCGAGCGGGAGGTCACGCGGGCGCTCGATATGTCGAAAGGCGAGCAACTCACGCAGCGGTCGGCGGATGGCATCACCAAGAGTAGACGAGTCAATGCGCTGACCGCCCGGCAAGGCCAGCACCAGTTCGCCCTTGAACACGAGGGCCGCGAGGACAACGAGCAGCCACTCTGGCTCGATCCGAAAGCGGGTCTCCTCTTCCAGCAGGGTGTTGCCTTGGCTATCAACCACTGGCTGAAGCAATTCGGTACGATTGACCACGTGACCATCGCCGCGCCCCGTCAGTAGTCCACTAAGATAGTCAGCGTAGCGCGAACCGCGTGGGCGGAGATTCGTACCCTCCAGGAGTTCCAATGCCTCCAGCACCGCGTTCCCCTGGTGAGTCGCGATTGGGCCAACAATCGTCTGGAGTGCGGCGCGAACGTTCTCCTCGCGGTTCTGGCTACTGATGGGACGCTGAAAGCCGGTGAATCGTGGGTAGTCGGGGCGCTGCACGGCAAATTGAGAGGAGAGGCAGGTGGCCGAAGCCGCGTTGATGTACTCGCTCAACGACCGGGCCGTGATGGCACCCCGTGGCCACGCACTGAGCAGGCGCGTATGACCACCGTAGCTCAACCGCCATGCCCGCCCACCCTGGGTCTGGAGCCATTCAAGCATCGCCTTGCTGAACCCGGCCAGCTTCGTGTCATAGGTGCGGCGAGCATCGCTTGCGGATGACGCACGCAGTGCGCTGGCGGCCGCGTAACGTCGCAACAGACTGAGGAACACCTCGTCGGGAACCAGTTCGACATAGACCTCATCGGGCTGCGGCTGCGGCTGGACCGATCCGAACGGCAGCACATAGAGGTAGAAGTCGCGGGGTGGCTGGGCGGTACTCCGCTCGTTGGGTAGGCCAAAGAACAGGTAGCCGGGGCGCAGTACATGCCGCTCACTCCACTCCAGTTCATAGGGCCAGATCTGGTAGCCCTGCACATAGGTTGCCTCTGGGCGCTCCAACAGTGTCGCCAGCGTCGTGAACAGCGTCCGGTTTAGCGCCTCGGGGTCAACCGACTCGGCGCGTTGATCAATCAGGGCGTCGTAGTCGACATCTTTTTTCAGATCGAGGTAGTACTGGCCACTCTCGTTGCGACTGAGAAACTGATTATTGACGGTGCGCTCGATTTGGCGCAGAGCAAGGCGGATCACGCGCTCGACATCCTCAGCGCTATCATGAGGCGGCGGCGTGATCGGGCACAGGGTATCGCGCAGTTCCGTCGGCGTAGCCCCTATGGGGACATCTATTGCACCGGTGGTCAGCCGATGCACACTCAGGGCGTGGATAAGTTGAATGGCCAGCGGCTGAAGATCTGGGCGGTCGAAGGACGCCTGTACGCGACTCTCAAGCACCTGGCTCTTATCCAGAACTTCGCGGACATCGGGGAGAGATCGCCAGGAGGCGTTCTCCGCAATCTGGCCCCAGAACCGGTCATAGGAAAGGAGCCCCGGCCCATCCTCCGGCACCGTCTGATCAAGCACACGGGCCAGTTCGCTGGTGAGCGACAGAAGGACCTGGCGTTTCTCGATCACACTGATCTGCTCAAAGATTGCGAGGTAGTCGGGATGAACCGGGAACAGGCGGACGAAACGATCCATGCGCTCGCTCATACCACCATAGCGGGCAGCGAAGCGGGAGAGATGTGTCTGGATACGGTCGCGCTGGGCGGGCGACTTGCGCAACAGTCGGGCCTCGACCACAAAGGCCAGATCCTCGCGGGCAATCCGCACCTGCTCAAAACGATCCTTGACCCGGCGCACCGAGTCCGCGACAAACTGAAAACGCGGCGCATCGAAGAGCGACTCCTGGATACCGGCAATAAACCGAAAAGCCGTCTGTGCGCAGACCTCGCCGAGTTCACGCATAAACGCGAGGTCGAGACGCAACTGCTGGTCTTTGCGCGACTCGAGAAAATCGAGCAACTCATCAACGATGATCAGGATACCCTTGCCGGGATACTGCTCCTGGATACGCCCAACGATATCCATCAGCACCAGCTTATTGTTGGTGACCTGATCCATCGCGGGGACATCGACGGTCACCCCCAGATCCTCAGCAAACGCCTGGATCTCATCAAGAATCGTATCGCGCAGCGCACGGGTACTGGCCCCAATCTCTAGGCGCAGCACGAGAAAGCGACCCGCGATGGGACGCATTGCATCGGCAACGACACGGTCAGTTAGAAGATCCACCAGATCGGCCCGCTCTGCGATGGCAGAGAGTACCGACATCAGGTGGCTCTTCCCAGTGCCATAGTTACCGACGATCAGGATGCCTCGGTTATCCTGCGGGGTCGCAAACTGAAGCTGCGGGACGACAAGGGTGGCAAGCATATCGGCCATGCGTCGTGAGATGACATAGCTGGCGACGCGCTGGCGGGCCGTGGATTCCTCACCGACATCGATCAACTGGACAACGCTCGGAAGCGCCTCGAAGTCCACAAGGTCACGATACTGCATGGATGAATCCCTCAGGTGACAGTGACGATCATCGCAACCGGATGAACATAGTGGTGATACTCAGGATGCGCGGGAACAGCGTAGGTGAGAGTGTCACCATCCCAGCCACCGCACCACGCCGCGATGAGGGGTCCGTGGAGACGGCTGGTCTCAATCAGAAGCGGAAGGGGATTGAGCATGAGTTCGGCTGCAAAGAGGATAGCGGTGCGATCCAGGATCGTGAGGGATCCACGATAGGGCTGTAGGAGATCGTGGAAGAGCCGTGCCGCACGGCGGGGGCGATCACGTGGCGCGAGATCGGCGAGCCGCTCGGCGAAGATGCAACTGAGGGCCAGGTAGGGCGCATGGGTATGCTGGCTGAGGCGAATGAGCGACTGCTCGACCGTGCGCTCCAAGCCGACGGCAAGAAGCAGCGGCGGCGAGGCACGATCAAGCGAATCAACGGATGCCATCAAGCTCGGCTCCACCGCAGCTCCTGTCAATGGTCGACGTCAAAGTAGCGCGCGAGAAAGATATCGACATCTCCCTGGGGGCCAACGAGCGCGGTCGCGATGGCGCGAGCGGTGGGCAGATTGACTCGTCCACTGCGGCGTTTGCGGGCTGCGCCATATTCGCCGGGGTGGCGCAGAAAATAGATCGTCATCCGGCTAATACCCGCATGGAATGCGAGAGTCTGGTAGGTCCACTCCCGACGAACCAGTTCGTGCTCCAGCCAGTAGCCATCAGGCTGAGGTCGGATACGCAGTCGCATAGCAGTCCCTTGCTAAACATAAGGAAAGTGTAAGCAATCGGCACGCGAAAGTCAACCGCCCACCCGTAGTACTTTCTTCACTCAGGGAAGGTCGGGATGTGTGGTTTGTGGCAAGTACGACCGTGTCTGATGTGTACGACGCTCGTCGCGTATTTTTGCACCAGTAAG
Source organism: uncultured Oscillochloris sp. (assembly GCA_903920315.1). Lineage (GTDB taxonomy): Bacteria > Chloroflexota > Chloroflexia > Chloroflexales > Chloroflexaceae > Oscillochloris. Next base: position 1,285 of record CAIXLU010000587.1, on the reverse strand, counting down.
GCATGCTGCTCTTGTGCACTCACTCGATCAGGTGTCCAACCTGGACACGTGATCTGAATCCGATACAGCATAAACGACAAGATAGAGTATAACGTTCTGCTGAGGGTGCAAATGCACCCTCGACTCTGCCTCAGATGGAGCCAGGGCCACCAGAAAAAGGGGGGGGCATGGGGAAAATCCTGGGCTTTCCCCTCGACTCTGCCTCAGACGGAGCCAGGGCCACCAGGGAGCAGCGTAGCCTCCTGCTGGCCTGATGCGCCGTGCGGTGGCGGCGGTGGCGGCGGCCTGGGCCGTCTCCCACTCCTGAGCGCACTGTGCAAGACGCTCGTCGTGTATTTCTACAACAAGAGATCGTACTATCTCAATCTTCTGCATACTGCTGAGCTTCGACTAACCGTCGTGCCACCATCAGGCGAGCCGCCGCTGCCGTGCCATTCCACACGGGCGTGACCATCGAGCGCCGACTGATGCCCGCCGCCAGGATAAGCGCCTGGACATCCTCCCACGCATCAGGCAGCGCCGATAGCATGGCCGCTATCGCATCAGGTGTCGCAAGGGGAGCGACAGGTGCGGAGGTGGCGGACACGTCCTCACCCAGAGGCAGCGTGTCATCAAAGCTACATTGCCTACCTACGGTGGCTGCGGCCCGTGCCACCTCCCACTCCTTGGCGCACTGTGCGAGACGCACGTCGTGAATTTCTGCAACGATGTCATACTGCCGTGACCAGATTCCTGCTCGCGCCCGGAGAGCCGCTGGCGTCATCCTGCTGCGCCGCACCTCCGTGTCCTCTCCGGTGAGGGGGTCGCGCATAAAAGGCTGCCTCTCCAACGATGACGCCAGCTCCCGATCCGACGCCATACGGTTCGCCAAGCTGCGCAACAGCGCCTCACACTGCCCCATGCTCATCCCCTCCACCCGCACCCGCAGCGCCACGTCTGCTCGCACCCGCCGCCGCTGCTCTAGCTCGGCCCGATAGACACGCTCAATCGCCTCCTCACTCACCTCACACCCCCCCACGGTTTTCAGATGCGTGACTACCCGACGAAAGGCGGCTTTCCCACCTCTCGTCCCGTAGGCGTCAATCGCATCTCTCACCAGTTCACGCACCGAGGGAGTGGCTATCGAGGTAACTTCCCCCGATAGCGAACCCGCTGCCGCACAGGGGGTGTGCGGGGCGGCGGTCGCGCCGCTGGCGTCACGACCCCCCCGCACACACACACTGTGTTCTTCCCTCTTCCTTATTGCGTCTTTTGCCCCCCAAACATCGGTTTGGGCCGTCCTGAT
>CAIXLU010000586.1 GCA_903920315.1 uncultured Oscillochloris sp. | reverse complement strand
TTCGCAGGGGGCCAGTCCGATCCCGCCCTGCTTGGTGACGATGATCTCGCTGGGGTTGGCCAGATCAACCGAGGTGGTAATCGCCCCCGAGATGACATGCTTGCTGCCGAGCGCCTCGGCCAGAATCTCCTCGTTGCCGATACCGTTCTGGAGCGTGAGGGTACGCCCAGCGTCTAGCTCACGCAGGGTGGTGATCGCACCTGGCGTGTCGTAGCCTTTCACGCAGAGAATGGCGAGATCAGGGCGGCGACAATCGGCGGGCAGGTCGGCGATACCGCCGGCGACACGCAGGTGCGGCACGGCGGTGATCGCCCCTTTCCGCGAGATGGTGAGTGGGCGGGCGGACAGAGCAGCCACGCTGCTGGGGCGAGCTAGCAGGGCGCTCGGCTGCTGGCCCGCAATGGCCAGACGACCGGCCACCAGCAAGCCGATGGCCCCGCCGCCGATGACGACGATTGACATAAAAATATTCCTTGGTAGGGGCGCGTCGCGACGCGCCCCTACAACGTATGTGGCACCAACGCATCCACGACTTTATCCCAGGTGATACCATCCACCAGAGGACGACCGGCGCGGCCCATACGCTCGGCGAGGGCCGGGTCTGCGGCGACGGCGTCCAGGGCGCGGGCAAGGGCGGCAGGCTCGGGCGCGCAGATCAGCCCGTTCAGCCCGTCCTGAACAAATTCAAGCACTCCGCCCGCGTCATCTGTTGTCACCACGGGGCGCGCCGCGCCAAACGCCTCCACCGTGGCGAAGCCGTAATCCTCGTCCACCGGGGCGTAGTAGACCGCCCGCGCCCCGGCGTAGAGTTCCACCAACTCAGCATCGCTGACAAAGCCCAGGAAGCGCACCCGCTCGCCAAGATTCAGCTTCGCTGCGATGTCTTCTAGGCGCTGGCGATCTGGGCCGGTGCCCGCCAGCAGCACTGGCAGTGGTGAACGCATGCGAGCCACCGCATCGAGCAGCAGGTCGAGCCGCTTGGCCCGATCTAGACGTGACGCGGAGAGGATGTAGTCGCCATACGGCCCGATCCGCAGATCGGCGGCGTAGCGGCTTGGCGGGTAGAGTGCCGTACTCTCAATGTTATTGAAGCGTTTGAGGCGGGCGCTCACATTGCGCGAGATCGTGTAGTGGGCGTGGCACTCACCCATGCCGCGCCGATCCATGCGGAAGATCTCGTCGCGCACTTGGCGGTGTTCGGGGATATTGGTAAGATCGCTCAGCGGCGTGCCGTACCAGTCGTATGCCTGACGATGCTGATGAACCAGCCAGAGGATCTTGCGCGGGTGACGCACCATATACGAGGGGAATTTTGTGCAGATCACGTGATCAACCGGCTGGCCGTTCGACTGGGTGATGTCGAGCATACGCCAAGCCAAGGCGCTCTCGGGGATGCGCTCGGGAGGACTCCACTGGTACGGCAGGGCCACCACATCCACCACATGCCCGCGCTTGCGCAGAGCGTCGTATAGCCCCTCAACCAAATATTCGGCCCCGCCACGGATAAACGGCACCTGCGCCGTACAGATCAAAATACGCTTGGCTATCATGGGTTGCTCAGACAAGATTTCAGATTGCAGATTTTAGATTGCAGATTTGCCGCAACAGGATGAGCTTCATGTGTCCAAACTGTCACGTATATACGAACTACGTCTCAGGACAAAATCCGCCGTGCGGCGGGCGACGGTCTCCCAATCGCAGGTTTCACGTACATAGGCTCGGCCCCGCGCACCAAGATCGTGGCGAAGATCGGGCCGAGCGAGCAGCAGGTCGAGGGCAGCGGCGAACTCGCCAAACGAGCCAAAGGCTAGGC